>CAXTTU010000297.1:0-4225 GCA_964247225.1 uncultured Sphingomonas sp.
CGAACAGGATCGCGGTCGCGCGCGTCACCCGCTCCGACTTGACCGCGTGCCGCCCGTGCTCCGCCGCCCAGCCCGCCCCGCGCAACGCCGCCAGCAGCTCCTCATAGAGCAGCTGCACCAGCGCCGGGCCGTCCGCATGCGCGGTGCGGCCCGCGACGTCGATCTGGCGATAGGTCGCGGCGGGGTCGCGGGCGAGGGCGGTGGCGTACATCAGTTGCTCTTGTTCCAGGCCGCGACCTGGTTGGTCAGGAAAGTCTGCGTCGACTTGTATGCCGCGACCTTGCTGTTCATGTTCGCGAACTGCTGCGTCAGCCGGGTCGTTTCCGCGTCCGATTGCGTCGACAGCTTGGTTTGTGCGTCGGTCACATCGCCTTGCGCCTTGGTGTAGCGCGTCGCGGACGCGCCGAGCCCGGTGACAAGGCTGGTCGCGTTGAGCGACACGCTGTTCAGCGCCGCGGTGATGCCGTTGCTCGACCCGGAGGTGAGCGCGAACATCGCCTCCACCGATTTGGGAAACTTGGCGAGCGTGCGCGTCAGCGTCGCGTTGTTCACGGTCAGCGTGCCGTCGCGCTGCGTCGCCATCCCGAGCTCCGACAGCGTGGTCGGCCCGCCAGCCTCCACCGCTGCGCCGGTCAGCAGCGTCCGCGAGGTCAGCCCGTGGAGCGAGCGGAGCAGCGCCTGCGCCGCCGGGTCCGCGCGGAGCGCGCCCGTCTTGGGGTCGGTCAGCCCGTTCACCGTCGACAGCACCTGGTTGTAGGTGTCGACGAAGTTGCTCACCGCCTGCGACAGCGCGGCGGTCGGCGTGGTGCTGGTGAGCTGAACGGCACCCGTCGAAATGCCGGTGAGCTGAAGCTTCACGCCGTCGACCAGGTCGGAGATGGCGTTGGACGGGCGCGTCACCGCGATGCCGTCGACGGTCAGCGCCGCATCCGCGGCCGCCGTCGTGGTGGTCGTGCCGGTCGCGTTGGGGCCGACCGCGAGATCGGCGAGGCTCGCGTCGCCGTCGGTGGTGAGCGTAAAGGCGTGCGCCGCGCCCTCCTGCCCCTTGAGCGACAGATACGCCTTGCCGTCCGCGTCGGTGACGACGGTGGCGGACACGCCCTTGCCCGCGCCATTGATCGCCTTGGCGACATCGTCGAGGCTGGTGGCCTGGGTGAAGCTGAGCGTGGCCGCGTTCGCGTCGGAAACGCTGCCGTCGCTCGCCTGCGAGCCTACCGACAACGTCAACGTGCCGGTGAAGGTCGCCGCCGTGCGGCTGGCGAATGCGTGTCCGTCGGCGGTGCGCGTGGCTTGCGCGGCGGCGAGCCGGGTGACGGTGATCGCGCGCGACAGGCCGCTCAGCGCTGCGCCAGGCAAGGCGATGGCGGTGAGCACGCCCGTGTTCGAGCTCACCGGCTGCGTCGTCACCGTGCCGCCGGTCGCGAGCGTCTGCAGCGCGGAGGCGAAGCCGGTGATCGTGCTCTTGAGCGTCGATACCCCCGAGATCTGCGAGGTCAGCGTCGACGCCTGCGTGGTCAGCGCGTCGTTGCGTGCGGCGAACTCCGCCTTGACGAGGCCGGTGACGAGCGCGTTGGTATCGACCCCGGAACCGGTGTTGAGCGAGGACAAGAGCTGCTGCGTCGCGCCCGTGATCGCGCCGGTGGTCGAAGTCGAGCTGGTCGTGGTCATCGAGGTCCCCGCGCGGTCAGGGGGGTAAACGGCCGGGTGGGCGCGAAGTTAAGCGGCTGGAGCGCGTTACCGAGGCGTTGCTGGCACAAGCTCCTCCCCCGCAAGGGGGAGGGGGACCGCCGAGCGCAGCTCGGTGGTGGAGGGGGAGGACTCCCTTCCGCTGCCGGGAGTCCTCCCCCTCCGTCACGGCTTCGCCGCGCCACCTCCCCCTTGCGGGGGAGGAGCTTAAGGCCGCAGATCACCCCGCCACCCCATTCTCATCGAACCGCGCCCCCACCGGCACCTCCACCGGCGGCGGCGTCCCCCCGGCGCGCTCGTTCACGCCGAACACCCAGGCCAGCACGGTGGCAATCGCCACATACAGGTCGTCGCGCACCTCCTGCCCCTCGCGCGTCGTGTAATAGATCGCGCGGGCAAGCGCGGGATATTCGAGCACGGGCACCGCCGCCTCGCCCGCCACGTCGCGGATCGCCAGCGCGGTGTGCCCACGGCCCTTGGCGACCACCACCGGCACCTGATCCTTGCCGCGCTCGTAGCGCAGCGCGACCGCGAAGTGCGTCGGGTTGGTGAGCACCACCTGCGCCTCCGCCACCGCCTTGCGCACGCCGCGCCGCGCCAGCTCGCGCTGTTTCTGCCTGAGGTGCGCCTTGGCCTCGGGCGAGCCCTCGGTCTCCTTGTGCTCGTCGCGGACCTGCTGCTTGGTCATGCGCAGCTTGGCGAACAGCCGCACCATTGCCACCGGCACGTCGAGCATCGCGATGGCGGCGAGCCCCATCGCCATCGCCAGCAGGATGCCGGTGAACGTCCCGCCCAGCTGCGCCACCGCCGTGCCGAGATCGGTCGCGGCAAGCCCCAGCGTCGCGCGCCGCGTGCGCCACAGCATCCACCCGCCGATCACGCCGAGCAGCGCCACCTTGAGCAGCGCCTTGCCGAGCTCGACCCAGCCGTTCGCACCGAACACGCGCTTGAGGCCCGAACCCGGGTTGACCCGCGACGCCTTGGGCTGGAGCAACGTGCCGTTCCACGTCAGCGAGCCCAGCCCCGCCTGGCTCAGCACCGCCGCGAGGAACGCGACCCCGAACAATGTGAGCAGGCCGGGGAGCAGCCGCCACCCCGCCTGCTGCAGCGGTCGCCAGGGCGAGAAGTCCTCGACATCGCGATGGTCGAAGCTGAACGCGCTCGCCATCACCGCCTTGCACCCCGCCACCAGCGACGGGCCGAAGAACATGAGCCACGCCACCCCGGCGAGGATCACGATCGCGGTGCCGAACTCGCGTGAACGGAGGACGTCGCCCTGTTCGGCGGCGTCGCGCTTGCGCTTGGGTGTCGGGGCTTCCGTCCGGTCGCCCGCTTCCTCCGACATTCAGAGCATCTCCAGCCAAGGTTGGACCAACCTTCTCCCGTTCGTGCTGAGCGAAGTCGAAGCACAGGCACAGCGCACCACGGTTGCCTGCCCTTCGACTTCGCTCAGGGCGAACGGATTGAAGTTGATCCTCATCTGCAAGGATGCTCTAGCCCAACACCAGCGATTGCGTGGCGGCGAGGCCCTCGTGGACGATCACCTGCATATAATCGCCCATCGCCGGGAACGCGATCGCGAGCGCGACCACGCCGACCGCGAGGCTCGCGGGCAGGCCGACCGCGAACAGGTTGAGGCTGGGGGCCGAGCGCGAGATCATCCCCACCACCATGTTGAGGCACAAGAGCAGGAACCCGACCGGCAGCGCGAGCAGCAGCCCCGCGAAGAACGCATAACCGCCGAACAGCGCGATCGCCTTCAGCTGCCCCGCGCTCATCCACGCCGCGCCGGGCGGGAGCGCGTCATAGCTCCTCACCAAAAGGTCAACGAGGATCAGATGCCCGTCGACCGACAGGAACAGGAGCGTCAGCAGCACGGAGAAGAAGGTGCCGAGCGCTGGCGTCGACGCGCCATGCTGCGGGTCGACCGAGTTGGCGAAACCCAAGCCCATCGAGGTGCCGATCACCTCGCTCGCCACCATGGGCGCCGCGAACGCGATCTGGAGCACGAAGCCGAGCGCCAGCCCGACCAGCGCCTCTGACGCGACCGACAGGATGGTGGACACCGCGAAGATGTCGTGCGGCGGCGTGACCGGGTGGACGCTGAGCACCAGCACCCCGATCGCGCCGGAGATCGACACCCGCACCGGCAGCGGGATCGCCACCGCCCCGAACACCGGCGCGGCAACGAACGCGGCCCCCACGCGCACCATCACGAACAGCAGCGCCCAGAGCTGGGGTTCGATCGAGAGGCCGAAACCGAGAATGCTACTTCACCAAGTCCGGGATGCGCTGGAAGATGTCGACGGTGAAGTCGCTCAGCAGCCCGAGGATCATGCCGCCGAACACGAGGATCGACACCGCCACCACGACCAGCTTGGGCACGAAGCTGAGCGACGCCTCGTTGATGGAGGTCGCCGCCTGAATCATGCCGGTGATCAGCCCGGACAACAGCGCCGGGATCAGGATCGGCGCGGAGGCGAGCGCGAGCACCCACATCGTCTGGTCGGCGATGGTGAGGAAGTAGTCGGCGTCCATG
>CAXTTU010000298.1:0-4224 GCA_964247225.1 uncultured Sphingomonas sp.
GCTGCTGGTCGCCGAGATGGTTGGGCATGTCGGTGAAGAAGGCGAGCGCATCGACCACCGACAGGTGGGTGGCGTGGCTGATGTCCTGCCCCGCGATCTTGACCGCCAGCGCTTCGGGCTTGAGCCGCGCGCCGTGGCAGGTCTCGCATGGCTGCGCGGACTGGTAGCGGCTCAACTCCTCGCGCATCCATGCTGACTCGGTCTGGAGCATCCGGCGGTTGAGGTTGCCGATCACGCCCTCGAAGGGCTTGGACACCTCATAGGACTTCTTGCCGTCGACGAAACGGAGCACCACCGGCTTGCCCTTGGTGCCGTGCAGGACCTTGCCCTGCACGTCGGCGGGCAGCTCCTTCCACGGCGTATCGAGGCTGAACTCGAACGCGCGCGCGAGGCTGCCCAGCACCTGCATGTAGTACGGGCTGGGCGGGTTCGACTTCGCCCAGGGGACGACCGCGCCCTTCTTGATCGTCAGCTCGTGGTTGGGGACGACCAGGTCCTCGTCGAACACCAGCTTCTCGCCCAGCCCGTCGCAGGCGGGGCACGCGCCCTGCGGCGCGTTGAAGGAGAAGAGGCGCGGCTCGATCTCTGCGATGGTGAAGCCGCTGACCGGACAGGCGAAGCGCTCGGAGAACACGATGCGCCCCGCGGGCGCGTGGTCGCCCAGGACGACCGACGAGGGCGTGTGCGGCTCGACCGGGTCGGCAGGATCGACATAGGCGAGCCCGTCGGCGAGCTTGAGCGCGGTCTCGAAGCTGTCCGCCAGCCGCGTGGCGATGTCCTCGCGGACGACGAGGCGGTCAACCACCACCTCGATGTCGTGCTTGTATTTCTTGTCGAGCGCGGGCGCTTCGTCGATCTCGTGCAGCTCGCCGTCGATGCGGACGCGGGTAAAGCCAGCGCGCTGCCACTCGGCAAGCTCCTTGCGATACTCGCCCTTGCGGCCCCGGACGACGGGGGCGAGCAGGTACAGCCGCGTACCCTCAGGGAGTGTCATCACCCGGTCGACCATCTGGCTGACCGTCTGCGCCGCGATCGGCAGGCCGGTGGCGGGGCTGTACGGCACTCCGACGCGGGCCCAGAGCAGGCGCATGTAATCGTAAATCTCGGTCACGGTCGCGACGGTCGAGCGCGGGTTGCGGCTGGTGGTCTTCTGTTCGATGCTGATCGCGGGGGACAGGCCCTCGATATGATCGACATCGGGCTTCTGCATCAGCTCGAGAAACTGGCGCGCATAGGCCGACAGACTCTCGACATAGCGCCGCTGCCCCTCGGCATAGATGGTGTCGAACGCGAGCGAGGACTTGCCGCTTCCGCTGAGCCCGGTGATGACGGTCAGGGTGTCGCGAGGGATGTCGACGTCGACGTCCTTGAGATTGTGCTCGCGCGCGCCGCGCACGGATATAGTGGTCAGCATGGGCAGGTTCTACTTGTGTTCCGGCGTGAAGGCGAGTGCGCGATATAGGAGGGCGTGCGTTTCGGCGCGAGGCTGGACGCGGTCGGGGTGGTGTCCTATCTGGATAAAACACATTTGAAGGACTGAGCCAATGAGTGCGGAGCAGGACGAGGCTGGCGCGGCGACGCGGTTCAAGATGCCCAAGCGGGTCGCGGGGGTGAAGCTGCCCAAACCGTTGCGTCACGCGGTAGAGGAGGCGCTGGAACAACTGACCTCGTCCGCCGGGCGGCTGGTGCTCGCGAGCGCGCTGGAGGCTGCGGCGGCGGCGCTGCGGCGTGGTGCGGGCGATGCGACGGGCACACGCCCGGCGGGCGGATCGACGATCGACCGCGTCGGCCCGATGATCGGCCTCGCGGCGAACGCGCTCGGGCAATGGCTGGGCGACGCGGCGCGCAAACCCGCCGCCGCGCCGCACACCGAAGAGCCGCCCGCGGAGGATACGCCGCCGGCGCATTGAGCGGCGCGCAATCCTTGCCGGTCCGCGACGGCTCGGCCAAGTTGGCACGGCTGCTCACCCGCAATGCGCGGCTCAAAGACTAAGGTGCGTCGGCTGAACTCGCCTGAGCCGCCCGGGGGCGCTTGGCCCGCCAGCCGAGGCTGCGCGCGTTGAGCGCGTGCAGGTCCGCCTCACCCGCGATCACCGCCTGCGCGAGCGCCACCGCGCGGGCGAGCGCATCCCCCTCGACATGGGCGTAAGCAGGGCGGCGCTTGACCGCTTCGTACCAGCAACGGCCGAGCGAATTATCGAGCAGGATGCGCTGGAAGCAATGGTCCGCGCTGACCGGCCACGCGCGCGAGGCGGCGAGCGCGGGAAGCGTCTCGCGGGTGAGACGGAGCCACTCGCGTTCGAGCACGACGCGGGCTTCGGGGGTTGTGGGGACGCTCAGGGCGTTGCGGCCGCGCTTGCGAACAGCGCGTCGACGGAGCCGCCATGCGTGCGGAGGAATGCGGCCACGCGGCGTCGGCCCTGCCAATAGATCAGCGCCGGATGTGACGTCCCGCTCCGCATCAGCGCCTCGGCTTGCGCGTCCGTCAGGCTTCCTTCCCCGGCAACGAAATCACAATAGCCTTCCAGCAACCACGCCGGATAACGTGTATTGACGAGCAAACCATAGTGCGCGCGGATCAGACCGTGCGTCTGCTCGTGTGCCAACACGCCCGACAGGCTGCGCTGGCCACCGATCACCTGGCCGTTGAACACCCGGTCATGGGAGATATCATTTCGGTTGACGACAATCGCTTCGGTCAGCGGGCGGGTGATGCCGAACGCGCCCGCGCTCGTGACGGTCAGCCAGCGCCAGCGCCAGCCGCCGTCGGTCAGGAACACCCGTCGTCCATAGCCGGGGCCGTCAATCGCGCTCGCGTGTCTAAGCCGCTCCGCGCGCGCGACCACCGGCACGATTGCGTCGGGAATCGGCTGCTCCGCGCGGATAGTGAGGTCACCGACCTGACGCTTGTACGGAAAGGCTAGCGCTTCGGGGATGAAGGGCGGAACCGCGGCGAGCAGCAGGGCGGGGAGGAGCAGACGGCGCAGATTCATAGTGGCGAGCTTACCGGGCCCGTCACGGAAGTAAATTCCGTGACGTCGAACGGCGCTTGAGCGCCGCCGGCCGGGCCATGACCGGCAAGCTCCATATCTAGCCGGCGGCTAGATATGAATAGGCTTGCCGGTCACGGCCATCGCCGCTTCCTTCAGCGCCTCCGCATGGGTCGGGTGCGCGTGGCAGGTATAGGCGATGTCCTCGCTCGTCGCGCCGAACTCCATCGCCACCGCTGCCTCGGCGATCATCGTGCCCGCCAGGCTGCCGACCATCCAGACGCCCAGCACACGGTCGCTTTTCGCGTCCGCGATCACCTTGACGAAGCCGTCGGTGTCGCGGTTGGTCTTTGCGCGGCTGTTGGCGGCGAAGGGGAATTTGCCAACCTTCACCTCACCCTTCTCGCGCGCGATCTCTTCCGACAAGCCGACGCCCGCGATCTCGGGCATGGTGTAGACCACGCTGGGGATCACGTCGTGGTTGACGATGCCGGTCTGCCCGGCGATGTTCTCCGCCACCGCGACGCCCTCGTCCTCCGCCTTGTGCGCGAGCATCAGCCCCGGCGCGGCGTCGCCGATCGCCCAGACGCCCGGCACCGGGGTGCGGAAGTCGTGGTCGATCGGCACTTGTCCACGCGCGTTAAGTTCCAGCCCGATCGCGGACAGGTTGAGCCCGTCGACATTGGGCCGCCGCCCGATCGCGACCAGCACCGCATCGGCGTGGAGTGTTTGCGCCTCGCCGCCCGCAGCGGGCTCGACCGCGACGGAAGCGCGATCGCCCTCGACGGTGACGCCGGTGACCTTGGTCCCGGTCATCAGCTCGAAACCCTGTTTCTTGAACAGCTTGGCCGCTTCCTTGCGCACCTCGCCATCAAAGCCGGGCAGGATCTGGTCAAGATATTCGACCACCGTCACCTTCGCGCCCAGCCTGCGCCACACGCTGCCGAGCTCCAGCCCGATCACCCCGCCGCCGATCACGACCAGATGCTCGGGCACCTCCGGCAGCGCCAGCGCGCCGGTGGAGTCGACGATGATCCTGTTGTCGATCGCGACGCCCGGCAGCGGCGTGACCGATGAGCCGGTGGCGATGACGATATCCTTGGCGGTGACGGTCTGAGCCTGTCCTGAGCCTGCCGAAGGGCCCACGCTGACCGTATGCGCGTCGGTGAACGCGGCCTGCCCCTTGAGCCAGGTCACCTTGTTTTTCTTGAACAGGAACTCGATCCCGCCGGTC
>CAXTTU010000299.1:0-4213 GCA_964247225.1 uncultured Sphingomonas sp.
GCGCAGGCCGTGGCGCGCCGCCAGCCCCGCCAGCGCCTCGCGCACCGCCCGGTTCGCGGCCACCCCGCCCGCGACAACCAAGGCGGTCACGCCCGTGGACCTCTCAGCCTCCCCACTGCCATCACCAACCCTCCCCACTCCGTTCGTGTCGAGCGAAGTCGAGACACCCCGGGCTACGCTTGCGCCCTGTCCCTCGACTTCGCTTGGGACGAACGGGAGAGGGTGGCCGAACGGTACGGGGTGTTGGCCGGAAGAGATGCGCTCCAGCGCGCGCGCGGTTCGGTCGAGCAGGCAGTCGACCACCGCCTGCTGAAACGACGCGGCGATGTCCTCGGGCGCGTGCTTGCCCGCCGCGCGCGCGACCGCGCTCTTCAGCCCCGCGAACGAGAAATGCGGCTCCGCAGAGCCCAGCAGCGGGCGCGGGAGCGGGACGGCTTGCGCGTTGCCCATCGCCGCCGCGCGCTCCACCGCCGGGCCGCCGGGAAAGCCCAGGCCCAGCAGCTTGGCGGTCTTGTCGAACGCCTCCCCCGCCGCGTCGTCGATCGTGGTCGCCAGCCGCCGATAGCGCGCGACGCCCTCCACCAGCAGCAACTGGCAATGCCCACCCGACACGAGCAGCAGCAGATAGGGAAAGTCGAGGTCCGGGTCGCTCAGCCGCGGCGACAGCGCATGGCCTTCGAGATGGTTGACCGCGACGAGCGGCTTGCCCGCCGCGTGCGCCAGCGCCTTGCCGGTGACCAGCCCCACCATGACGCCGCCGATCAGCCCCGGTCCCGCCGTCGCCGCCACCGCGTCCACGTCGGCGAGCTTGACGCCCGCATCGGCCAGCGCCGCACCGACGAGCGGCTCCAGCGCCTCCACATGCGCGCGCGCCGCGATCTCGGGCACCACGCCGCCATAGGGCGCATGCGCCGCCTCCTGCCCCAACAGCCGATGCGCGAGCACCCGCCGGTCGGAGGTGACCAAAGCGGCGGCGGTCTCGTCGCAGGAGGACTCAAGGCCGAGGATCAGCATGGGGCGGGGTGTAACGGCTGGCCACGCGCTTGTCGAAACGCGAGGATATCGGCGGAAACGGGCAACGCCATCAGAGATGGACAGCAGCTGCCGAGCCTCCCGTCACCCCGGCCTTGAGCCGGGATCCCGCTTTTTCTCATCAGAAGAGCAGGGTGCCGGGTCAAGCCCGGCATGACGGACATTGGTGGGCTGCCCGCCTCCAAATCCCGACACTATCGACCGATCCCCGTTGCCCTTTAGGCGAGGCTGGATCACGCTAGGCCCGATGCGGTCTGGGCCCACCTCTTCTCGTGCGCCTACCGTTGTCGGGCTGGCGATCGCGTTGATGCTGCCGGCATTGGCAACCTGCCGAATTGGCTTCACGGACGACACAGCGGCAATAGCCCTTGCCCTGACGCCTTGGTTGACCCTCGCGTGGGTCGTGGGTGTCGAAGGGATGCCGTTGAGCAGCATTGGGCTGCGGAAGCCACGCTGGACCCTTCTGCCATTCGTTCTGGTCGGCATAGCGGTGAACGTAATGATCACCGCTGGCGTAACGGGGCTTTGCGCTAGAGCTGGCCTCCATGAAGTCCAATCCGACTTCATGGGACGGCTGCTTCAAGGACCGGGCGTGATCCTCGTCCTGCTGGTGACGAATGGTGCCTTGCTGACCGAGATATCGTTCAGGGCGTATGCTCTAGAAAGGCTGGCCGACAGCGCGGGATTGGCCGCCTTTCTTCAAGTGGCGATCACAACCGCCATCTTCGTCGCGGGCAGGGGACTGGCGCATGGCTTGGTGTGGCTGGTCGATGATCTCGTGTTCACCCTATACTATCTGCGGACACGCAACACGCCCGTCTGCATCGCAGCACATGTTATTCCAAATATGTTCGCCTCCTCGGTGGTCGCTCTCGGCCTAGCGTCGTAGGTTGGAGAATGTATCGGAAAGAAAAGTCGAACGGGAAGATTTGTACGTGACGATGGTGTGATTCCCGCTGGATAGTCGGTTCGCCCTGAAGCGTTGTGCGATCAAGTTCTTCCGGTATTGCTTGTCGAACGTGGAGAACGGGAAGTATGCGGCTTCCTCAAGTGGTCGGTTCCGGGAACGGCGCGGAAAAGTGAAGTTCAGATTGCAGCGCCCGCGCGCGACAGGGTCCCATCACCTCCGCTCGCCAATCCGCGTCGACCCGCTATAGCGCCGCCATGCCCCGCTTCACCCTTGGCTCCCGCGGATCGCCGCTCGCGCTCGTGCAGGCGAACCTTGTTCGCGATGCGCTCGCCGCCGCGCATGGCTGGGCGCGTGAGGAGGTGGCGATCGTCGTGGTCCGCACCACCGGCGACCGGGTGCAGGATCGCCCGCTCGCGGAGATCGGCGGCAAGGCGTTGTGGACGAAGGAGCTCGACCGCGCGCTGCTGACGGGCGAGGTCGACGCCTGCGTTCATTCGATGAAGGACGTGGAGACGGTGCGCCCCGCCTCTATCGCGCTCGCCGCGACGCTCCCCCGCGCGGACACGCGCGACCGGCTGGTCGGGGCGGCGTCGATCGAAGCCCTGCGCGAGGGCGCGGTCGTCGGCACCAGTTCGCCGCGCCGCCGCGCGCAGCTGCTCCGCCGCCGCCCGGACCTGCGCGTCGTCGGCTTCCGTGGCAATGTCGATACCCGCCTCGCCAAGCTCGCGCGCGGGGAGGCGGACGCGACGTTGCTCGCGGCGGCGGGGCTGGAGCGGCTCGGGCGGGGCGAGGTGGGCGTCCCACTCGACCTGCTCCCCGCCCCTGCACAAGGCGCGGTGGGAGTCGAGGTACGCGCGGACGACGCGGCGGCGCGCGCCACCGTAGCGGCGATCGACCACGCGACGACGCACATGGCGGTGCTGGCTGAACGCGCGCTGCTGGCGGCGCTGAAGGCGGACTGCCATTCGCCCGTTGCGGCGCTGGCGAGCGTGGCTGGCGAGCGCGTCACCCTTCGCGCCGAGCTGCTTGCCGAAGATGGCGGGGCCAGCGTCGAGGGCTCCGTCGACGGCGCGGCGGGCGAGCCCGTCGGTGAACGTCTCGCCGCCGACCTGCTCGCCCGCGCGCCCGAAGCGGTGCGGCGGCTGTTCGCGGCCTCTCCGCTAGCGGAATGACACGCGCGCTGGCGGTGCTGCGGCCGGAGCCCGGCAACGCCGCCACCGCCGCGCGGGTCGAGGCGCTGGGCCTCCCCGCGATCCGCCTGCCGCTGTTCGCGGTGCGCCCGCTGGCGTGGGAGCCGCCCGACCCCGGACAGTTCGACGCGCTGCTCCTCACCAGCGCCAACGCGGTCCGCCATGCCGGTGCAGCGCTCGCACGGCTTCGCGCGCTGCCCGTGCTGGCGGTCGGCGAAGCGACCGCGCGCGCGGCGGCGGAAGCGGGCTTCGCGGTCGCGCTCACCGGCGACACAGGCCTTGATGCGTTGCTCGGCCAGGCGGGCGAGCGACGCACACTCTACCTCCACGCGGCGGAAGCGCGCGTTCCCGCGCACCCCGCCATCGTCGCCGCGGTCCCGATCTACTCCAGCGACGCGCTCCCGCTCTCCCCCGAAGCGCTTCAGCCGATGCTCGGCAACGTCGCGCTTCTTCATTCCCCTCGAGCGGCGCAGAGATTAGCCGAACTCCTCCCGCCCGCCGACCGGGCGCGCGTCCGCATTGCCGCGCTCAGCCCCGCCGTAGCCGACGCGGCGGGCGATGGCTGGCAGAAGGTGACTATCGCAGCGGCAGTAAGCGACGCAGCGCTTCTCGCGTCCGCGCGCGATTGACCCCCGCCCCGCCGCGCGCGACAACGGGCGGGCATGAGCGAGCCCTATCCCCGCCGCCGCATCGGCCCCGCGCTGATCGTGCTGCTGCTGTCGTTCCTCGCTGGCCTCGCGCTGATGGCGGCGCTGGTCGCGCGGTTCGGCTGGTTCGCGCCCGCGCCGCCGCGCTCCGCGCTGGTCCCGGTCAAGGTGCTCGCGACCACGCAGCCCGCGCGCGCCGCCCCCGTCGCGCTGCCCGCCGACCCCGCCGTGCTGCAGACGCGCGAGGCGATCCTGTCCGCGCAGCTCGCCAGCCTCGAATCGCGCACCGCCATCGTGTCGGCGGACGCGGACGAGGCGGGCGCGCGCGCGAACCGGGCCGAGGCGATGCTGCTCGCCTTTGCCGCGCGCCGCGCGATCGACCGGGGGCTGGGGCTGGGCGGCGTCGAAGCCCCGCTGGTCGCCCGCTTCGCCGC
>CAXTTU010000300.1:0-4203 GCA_964247225.1 uncultured Sphingomonas sp.
TGATGAAGCCGACCTCGCCCGTCGCCAGCTCGCTCAGCTGCTCGATCTTGGGGCGAAAGCAGCCGACCCGGTCGACCAAGTGCATGGTGCCGGTCTGCATGAACTTGATCTGCTGGCCCTTGCGGAGCACGCCGTCGATCACGCGCACCAGGATCACGACGCCGAGATACGGGTCGTACCAGCTGTCGACCAGCATCGCTTTCAGCGGCGCGTCCGCGTCGCCCTTGGGCGGCGGGATCTTGGTCACCACCGCTTCGAGAATATCGGCGATACCGATGCCCGACTTGGCGCTGGCGAGCACCGCGCCCGAGGCGTCGAGCCCGATCACGTCTTCGATTTCCTTGCGGACCTTCTCGGGCTCTGCGGCGGGGAGGTCGATCTTGTTGATAACGGGCACGATCTCATGGTCGTGCTCGATCGACTGGTAGACGTTGGCGAGCGTCTGCGCCTCCACGCCCTGCGCGGCGTCGACCACCAGCAGCGCGCCCTCGCACGCGGCCAGCGCACGGCTGACCTCATAGGCGAAGTCGACATGGCCGGGCGTGTCCATCAGGTTGAGGACATAGTCCGCGCCGTCCTTCGCCTTGTACGCAAGCCGCACCGTCTGCGCCTTGATCGTGATGCCGCGCTCGCGCTCGATATCCATGTTGTCGAGCACCTGCTCGCTCATCTCGCGATCGGTGAGGCCGCCGGTCGCCTGGATCAGCCGGTCGGCGAGCGTCGACTTGCCATGGTCGATATGCGCGATGATCGAGAAATTGCGGATGCGGTCGAGCGGGGTCATGCCCGTCCGCCTAGCCCAGCGCCGCCCGCGCCGCTAGCGCGCGCGGCGGATCGCCTCCAGCGCGGCGTGGTAGCGTTGCTCGCCCTGCCCGCTCACCAGCGCATAGGGGAGGTTGCGGCGGTCAAGTTCCGCGCGCGACAGGTCGAAGAAGCGTTGCCGCTCGGCGAGCGTCCCGAACATGCGCGTTCCGTCGGCCTGCCAGGGAAGGTCGATGTCGAACAGCAGGTACAGGTCGGCGGTGTCCTGCCACGCGTCGAACCACGGGTCGCGGCGGCCGAACAGCATGTCGGCCCAGACCGCGGTCATCAGCGGGTCGGTGTCGAGGATCACCGGATAGCGCCCTTGCCCTAACGCCGCGCGCGTCTCCGCATCGTGCCCGGCGGCGATCCTCAGCAGGTCGGCCATGGTCAGGTCGGTGCCGTGCGTCTCGCAGTAAGTGCGGCCGAGCTCGGCGACGCAGGGCGAGCCGAAATGCTCGGCGAGCCGGGGCGCGACCGTCGACTTGCCCGTGCTCTCGGGGCCGTGGAGGCAGACGGAGCGGAGCGTCACAGCGCCGCTGGCCCGCTCGCGCGACGGCGGACGCGCGTCCAGTCGACCAGCCCCCAGACCGCCATCGCGAGGTAGAGAAGGTACAGCAACGTCGTCGCCCCCAGTTGCTTTAGCGCGTAGAGCGGGATGGAGGCGAGGTCGACCGCGATCCACAACAGCCAGTTCTCCCATTTGCGCCGCGCCATCAGCCATTGCGCGGCGACGCTGGTGATCGCCACGCCCGCGTCGGGCCACGGATAGGATGCGTCGGTATAGCGGTGCATCAGCGCGCCCCACGCGATCGTCGCGACCGCGCACCCCGCCGCCCAGCGCCAGCGGTCGCGCGTGCTCATCGCCTCGACGATCACCTTGCCCGCGTTCGCGCGGTTGCGGGTCCACGCCCACCAGCCGCCTGCGTTGACGACGATGAAGAACAGCTGCAGCAGCGCATCCGAATACAGCTTCGCGCGCCCGAACACCGCGAAGTAGAGCGCGACGGAGGCGATGCCGAACGGGTAGTTCCACACGCTCCGCCGCACCGCCAGCACGACGCAGACCACGCCGAGAGCGGCGGCGAGGAGCTCGATCGCGGGCATCGCGTATCGATAGCCGCGCTTGCCCTCTCGCGCCAAGCGGGTAGGCTCCGCCAACTCACCCGTTCGTGCTGAGCGAAGTCGAAGCACAGGCACAGCGCACCACGGCTGCCTGCCCTTCGACTTCGCTCAGGGCGAACGGTGTTCGGCAAGGAGAGCGGCGATGTTGCATGTCGCGGTGATCGGCTCGGGGCCGGCGGGGTATTATACCGCCGAGGCGCTGGCGAAGCTGTTCGGGGATGCGGCCCGGGTCGACATCATCGACCGCCTGCCCGCCCCCTATGGCCTGATCCGCAGCGGCGTCGCGCCCGATCACCAGTCGATCAAGGCGGTCGCGCGGCGGTACGAGGCGACCGCGACCGGCAACACCGTGCGCTTCATGGGCAACGTCACCGTCGGGCGCGACGTGAGCATTCCCGAGCTTCAGGCGCTGTACGACGCGGTGGTGCTCGCGACGGGCGCGCCCGCCGACAAGCCGCTGGGCGTCCCGGGCGATGATCTGCCCGGCGTGATCGGGTCGGCGGCGTTCGTGGGGTGGTATAACGGCCACCCCGACTTCGCCGACCTCGCGCCACCGCTCGCGGGCAAGGAGGTGGTGATCGTCGGCGCAGGTAACGTCGCGCTCGACGTCGCGCGCATCCTCGCCAAGACGCGGGACGAGTTCGCGGAGTCGGACATCGCGGGCCACGCGCTGGACCGGCTCGACACGCACGCGATCCGGCGAGTGACGATCCTTGCACGGCGGGGCCCGCACCAGATCGCGATGACGCCCAAGGAACTGGGCGAGCTCGCGCATCTGTCGCGCGCCGCGCCGGTCGTAGATGCGGCGGACCTACCCGCACCGGAGACGGATGCAGGCTTGGAGCCCGGCCTGCGCAAGTCGGTGGCGCTGCTCCGCCAGTTCGCCGCGCCCTCGCCGCTCAAGCCGATAACGATCGCGTTCGACTTCTTCGCCGCGCCGGTCGCGGTGGAAGGGGACGGTCGGGTGGAGCGAGTGGTGGTCGAGCGGACGCGGCTGACCGATGGCGGGGTGGAGATGACGGGCGAGTGCTATGCCCTGCCCGCCTCTTTGGTGATCAGCTGCATCGGCTATCGCACTCCGCCCATCCCCGGCGTGCCGTATGACGCGAAGCTCGGGCGCTTCGCGAACGTCGACGGGCGGATTGCGTCGGGGCTGTACGCGGTCGGCTGGGCGCGGCGAGGGCCGACGGGGACGATCGGCACCAACCGCCCGGACGGTTATGCGATTGCCGAGCTGATCGCGGCGGATACGGCGGACAGCGGCAAGCTGGGCCGCGAAGGGTTGGACGCGCTGCTGGCGACGCGCGGGGTGGACGTGGTCACGTTCCGCGACTGGCAACGGATCGAGGCGGCGGAGGTGGCGCGGGCGCGTGAGGGAGCGCCGCGCGAGAAGTTCACCCGTGTTGCGGACATGCTGGCGGCACGGGGTTGATCGCAGGGCCGAGCGCGGCTAGAGGCGCGTCCCTTGCCGCCGTAACCACCAGGGGCGGCAGGATGCCCTGGGTCGGGGAATAGCTCAGCCTGGTAGAGCACTGTCTTCGGGAGGCAGGGGCCGGAGGTTCGAATCCTCTTTCCCCGACCAACGCGCAGGCGGCACGCGCGCGGCTAGGCCGCGAGCGAGACCGCCAAGCGCGGCCGGCCTCGGCACCGCCGAGGTTCGACGACGCGGGCTTTGCCTGCGGCGCTGCGCGCGAAACGACAGGCGAAGCCGCCGTTCTCGCAAGCGCGGCCAGCGGCGCTCAAGCGCCGTCTGACGACGCGGGCTTTGCCCGCGGCGCGCCCGCCAAGTCGAACCTAACAATAATCGACGTTAACCGGCTCAGCTTCGGCACCAAACCCATCGCTGCGTGTTTCTCCGCTATCCGGCAGGCGCGAGCGTCGCCTACCGGCCTGGAGGCAATCATGCGCTGGACCAACTGGCGCGTCGGCGTATGCGCCGGCGCGATGTCGATCGGCTTGCTCGCGAGCCCGGCTTACGCGTCGTCCACCTCGGAAGCCGCGCTAGCCGAGGCCGCCACGACCCTCAACCCGGGTCAGTTCAGCTGGAACGACGCCGACGCGCCCGCCGGGCCGGTGCGCGTGGTGGTGTCGATCCCGCTCCAGCGCCTGTTCGTGTATCGCGGCGCGAGCCTGATCGCGGTGTCGGCGGTATCGACCGGCTCGGCGGGGCACGAGACGCCGACGGGTGACTTCACCGTGCTCCAGAAGGCGGTCACCCACCATTCGAACAGGTATAACGACGCGTCGATGCCGTACATGCAGCGGCTGACCTGGGAC
>CAXTTU010000301.1:0-4183 GCA_964247225.1 uncultured Sphingomonas sp.
GCACCCACATCTTCGACAGCTTGGGCTTGTCGACCAGCAGCTCCTCCTTGCGCGTGCCGCTCTTGCCCACATCGAGGGCAGGGAAGATGCGCTTGTCCGCCACCTTGCGGTCGAGCACGATCTCGGAATTGCCGGTGCCCTTGAACTCCTCGAAGATCACCTCGTCCATGCGCGACCCGGTATCGATCAGCGCGGTGGCGATGATCGACAGCGACCCACCCTCCTCGATGTTACGGGCCGCGCCGAAGAAGCGCTTTGGCCGCTGGAGCGCATTGGCATCGACGCCGCCGGTCAGCACCTTGCCCGAGCTCGGCACCACCGTATTGTAGGCGCGCCCGAGGCGGGTGATCGAGTCTAGTAGGATCACCACGTCCTTCTTGTGCTCGACCAGCCGCTTGGCTTTCTCGATCACCATTTCCGCGACCTGGACGTGCCGCTGCGCGGGCTCGTCAAAGGTGGAGGAGATCACCTCGCCCTTTACCGAGCGCTGCATGTCGGTGACCTCTTCGGGCCGCTCATCGACGAGCAGCACGATCAGGAACACCTCCGGGTGGTTGTCGGTGATCGCCTTGGCGATGTTCTGGAGCAGCACCGTCTTGCCGACGCGCGGCGGCGCGACGATCAACGCGCGCTGGCCCTTGCCTTGCGGCGAGACGATGTCGATGACCCGCGCCGACTTGTCCTTGGTCGTCGGGTCGTGCGGGTCGAGCCGCAGCTTTTGCTCGGGATAGAGCGGGGTGAGGTTGTCGAAATTGACCCGGTGGCGCACCGCGTCGGGGTCGTCGAAATTGACGGCGGTGAGGCGGGTCAGCGCGAAATAGCGTTCGCCGTCCTTCGGCCCGCGGATCTCGCCCTCGCAGGTGTCGCCGGTGCGCAGGCCGTGCTTTCGCACCTGATTGGGCGTGACATAGATGTCGTCCGGGCCGGCGAGATAGTTCGCCTCGGGCGAGCGGAGGAAGCCGAAGCCGTCGGGCAGCACCTCGATCGTGCCGACGCCCATGATCTGCTCACCCTGCTCGGCCTGCACCTTCAAGATGGCGAACATGAGGTCCTGCTTGCGCAAGGTCGAAGCGCCCTCGACGCCGAGCTCCTCCGCCATGCCGACGAGGTCCGCGGGCGATTTCTTCTTGAGGTCTTTGAGATGCATGGGGGTGGTCCGGGGCGCAAAGGTGCGGGGGGAGCGTCGGGCGGCGTGGAGACGCGGCGGGTCGATGCTGAGGAGCGACCGCCAGGACGGGGCCGCGCTACATGGGTGACGTAAGCGGGTGCGCGCTTCCCGTCAACCCGGGCCTGAGCTGGGTCCCGCTTTGTCCCGCCGCCCTGAAGGAAGAAGCGGGACCCCGGGTCGAGCCCGGGGTGACGGTGATAGGGTCGTGAGTGCCGGGCTAGAAAGGTTTGACCACGACCAGAATGACAATCAGCACCACCCCGATCGCGGGCAACTCGTTGAGCATCCTCAGCGTCCGCGTCGGGATCGCTGCCTTCCCCGCAGCAAGCTTCTTCGAATAGCCCACCGCCCAGCCATGATAACCGGCGAGCAGCAGGACGAATAACAGCTTGGCATGCAGCCAGCCCGCCTGCCACCAATGCCCCATGATCGCCAGCGCCACCCCGAGCAGCAGCACCACCACCATGGCGGGTGTCAGGATCATCCGCCGCAGCGTCGCTTCGCGCTCGACCCAGCGCGCCGCCTCGGGGGTGCCGAGGCTTTCCTGATGGTGGATCAGGTAACGCGGAAGGATGAACAGCCCCGCCATCCAGAAGATGACAAAGATGACGTGCCCCGCCTTGATCCAGTCATAGGTCATCAGCAGGCGCTCCCACATCGTTATCCCCGCACGCGCGCCAGCAGCCGCTCGACATGCGCCACCGGCGTGTCCTGAAGGATGCCGTGGCCGAGGTTGAAGATGTGGGGCCGCTCGGGAAAGGCGGCAAGGATGCGGTCGACAGCGCGGTCGAGCGTCTCGCCCCCGGTTACCAGCGCGAGCGGGTCGAGATTGCCCTGCACCGGCAGCCCGGGCGGGAGCATCGTATCGGCCCAGACCGGATCCACTGTCTCATCGAGCCCGACCGCGTCCACACCGGTCTCGCGGGCGTAGGCTGATAGCCTGCCCCCAGCCCCCTTTGGGAAGCCGATGACCGGCGTGTCGGGGTGCCGCTCATGAAGCGCCGACACGATCCGCGCAGTGGGCGCGATCACCCACGCCTCGAATTGATCGGGGGAGAGCGTCCCCGCCCAGCTGTCGAACAACTGCACCGCCTCCACGCCAGCTTCGATCTGCGCGGAGAGGTACTCCACCGTCGCCGCCGCGATCGCCTCGATCAGTGCGCCGAACGCGGCGGGGTCGCGATAGGCGAGCCGCCGCGTTTCCGCCTGGTCCTTCGATCCCTGCCCCGCAACCATGTACGTCGCCACGGTCCAGGGCGACCCCGCGAAGCCGAGGAAGGTCGTCTCGGGCGGCAGCGCAGCCTTCACCCGGTGAACCGTCTCGTAGACCGGCTCCAGCCGCTCGGGATGGGGCTTCAGCGCGTCGAGGTCTTGCTCGACCAGCGCAGGCGAGAGCCGTGGTCCTTCGCCGACCCCGAACGTCAAATCCTGCCCCATCGCCCAGGGCACCATCAGGATGTCCGAGAACAGGATCGCGCCGTCGAACCCGAACCGTCGGATCGGCTGCAGCGTCACCTCCGCCGCCGCTTCCGGGTCGGTCGCGAGCGCGAGAAAGCCGCCCTTCTCCGCCCTGAGCGCGCGATATTCGGGCAGGTACCGCCCCGCCTGCCGCATCAGCCACACTGGCGGGCGAGGCTTATGCTCGCCGCGCAAGGTCGCGAGCAGGGGCTTGGTAGGGGCGTTGCGGTCCGACACCCGCGTGCTCCTACTCGACGCCCGCAGCTGCCGCCACCTCTGGCGTTGCCGACCCGCCCTTACTCGTCACCCCGGACCTGTTCCGGGGTCCAACCATCTGCGCGTGTCTCCCGCCGGTCAGGGGTCGCATCGTGTCACCTAGCCGCTCGGCGAAGTCCAGGCAGTTGCCGATGTGGTGCGACCACCTCACCCACAAGCACGCGAAGATGGTTGGACCCCGGCACGAGGCCGGGGTGACGAAGAGTCCGCCCACCCAAGCGCCGCCTTTCTTCAATATAGAGGAATCTAGAGAGGCTGTTGATGTGGTTGGCGCGTGGGTATCGGGGGTAACAGCTCCCTGCCCATTCCGCCCACAGGTTGACGGGACGCGCAGGGCGGACTCGCCCGGATTCGCGCTGCTTGTCCCCGCTATCCACAGGGTGTGGACAAGCGCCCGGCCCGTGGACGGCGGTGTGGACGAAACGCGACTTGTCCACGTTTGCCCACCAGCTTCCCCGGTCCGCGACTTTGCCCTATCGTCCGTCCCGATGTTATCCACAGATCGGTCCTGAGCCTTGCGGCTCCACCTGCATTTGTTGTCGGACTCCACCGGTGAGACGCTGGAGAACATCGCCAAGGCGGCGCTCGCCCAATATGACGATGTCGAAACGGTGCGGCACTTCTGGCCGATGGTGCGGACCGAAGCGCATCTCGACCGCATCCTCCAGGAGATCGCGCAGAACCCGGGGCTGGTGATCTACACGCTGGTTAACCACGCCACCCGCCGGGTGCTGGAAGCGCGGTGCCACGCGCTCGGGCTGCCGATGGTCGCGCCGCTCGATCCGGTGACCGATGCGCTGTCGGGGATGCTGGGGCAGACCGCCAAGGCGCGACCCGGGCGCCAGCACGTCCTCGACGCCGAATATTTCGCGCGGGTCGAGGCGATCCAGTTCACCATCGCGCATGATGACGGCATCGGCGCGGAGGATTGGGAAGAGGCGGATATCGTGCTCGCGGGCGTGTCGCGTTCGTCCAAGACGCCGACCTCGATCTATCTGGCCAATCGTGGCTATCGCGCGGCGAACATCCCGATCGTGGTCGAGAGCCCGCCGCCGCCCGCCCTGTTCACGCTCCGCAACCCGCTGGTCGTCGGGCTCACCACCAGCGCCGACCGACTGATCGCGATCCGCCGCAACCGGCTGCTGTCGCTCAACCAGCGCGCCGAGACGCCCTATGTCGATCAGGAGGTCGTCGCGCGCGAGATCGCCTATGCGCGGCGGATGTTTGCGGACAATGGCTGGCCGGTGATCGACGTGACGCGCCGCTCGATCGAGGAGACCG
>CAXTTU010000302.1:0-2401 GCA_964247225.1 uncultured Sphingomonas sp.
CGCCACGGCCTGCGCTTCGTCGCGCCGCCGCTGTGGCTGTGTACGGACAACGCGGCGATGATCGCCTGGGCGGGGGCGGAGCGCTTCGCAGCGGGCCTCACCGACCCGCTCGACGTCGCCGCGCGCCCGCGCTGGCCGCTCGACCCGGGCGCGGAAGCGGTGCGCGGGGCGGGGGTAAAGGCGTGATAGCTGTGCTGGGCGCGGGCGCGTGGGGGACCGCGCTGGCGCAGTTGCTGAGCGCGCGCGGGCCGGTGCGGCTGTGGGCGCGCGACGCGGAACTGGCGCGGGCGATCAACGCGACACGCGAGAATGCGGCGTATCTGCCGGGCGTTCGACTGTCCGAGCGCGTCGAGGCGACGGGCGAGCTCGATGCGCGCGACGCGGACGCGGTGCTGGTCGTGGTGCCCGCGCAGCATCTGCGCACGATCCTCGGACAATTCCCGCCCGGCCCCGCGCCGCTGATCCTGTGCTGCAAGGGGGTCGAGGCGGGGTCGCTCCGGCTGATGCACGAGGTGGCGAGCGAAGCGCAGCCCGGGCGGAGCATCGCGGTGCTGTCCGGCCCTACCTTTGCGGGGGAGGTCGCGCGCGGGCTGCCCACCGCCGCGACCGTGGCACATACCAGTCTGGCGGAGGCGCGCGCGCTGGCGGCGCTGTTCGCCGGGACGACGCTTCGCCCCTACACCTCTACCGACGTCGTCGGCGCGGAGATCGGCGGGGCGGTGAAGAACGTGCTCGCCATCGCGTGCGGGGTGGTGGAGGGCGCGGGGCTGGGCAGCAACGCGCGCGCGGCGCTGATCGCGCGGGGGTTCGCGGAGATGACGCGCTTCGGGCTTGCGCGCGGCGCGCGGGCGGAGACACTGGCGGGCTTGTCGGGGATGGGTGACCTGGTGCTCACCTGCTCGTCGACGCAGTCGCGCAACTTCTCGCTCGGCATCGGCATAGGGCGAGGGGAGAGCGCGGCGGCGCTGCTCGCGAACCGGCGCACGGTGGCTGAAGGCGCGTCCACCGCGCCGGTGTTGGTCGAGGCGGCGCGGGCAGCGGGGGTGGAGATGCCCGTCACCGATGCGGTCTGCGCGCTGCTCGCCGGGGCGGAGGCGCGCGGCGTGATCGACAGGCTGCTCGCACGACCGGTGCGGGCGGAGGCATGAGGTGGGCGGCGCTGCTGCGCGGCGTCAATGTCGGCGGCGCGCGCAAGCTGCCGACGGTGGAGCTGCGCGCGTTCCTCGAAGCGCAGGGATGCCGCGAGGTGCGAACGCTGCTCGCCTCGGGCAACGCGGTGTTCGAGGCGGAGCTCAGCGCGGCCGAGTGGGAGGCGAAGCTCGACGCGGCGGCGAAGGACGTGTTGGGGCTGGAGACGGAGTGGCTGCTCCGCTCGGGCGAGGAGCTCGCGGCGGTGGTGGCCGGGTGTCCGTTCTCCGACGCCGCCGAGCTGCGGCCCGAGCGGCTGCACGTCGTGTTCCACCGCGAGGCTTTCCCCGCCGGGCTGCTCCCGCTGGCCTATGATGGCCCCGAGCGTCTGGCGGCGGTCGGGCGCGAGCTGTTCATCGACTATCCCGATGGCGCGGGCCGCTCCGCGCTCGGCCCCGCAATGGCGAGGGCGCGGTTCCCGAAGGTCGCGACCGCGCGCAACTGGAACACGGTCGTCAAGCTGGCGGCGATGCTCAGCGACTGAGCCAGGCCCGCATCGCGTCCGTGACCCGCTCCGGTGCTTCCCACGGCGCGAAATGGCCGACGCCGTCGAGCTTCACCACCGTCAGGTCGGGCACCAGCGTGTCGAGCCCGGTAAGGTTCGGCCCCGGCGGCAGCGCCTTGTCCCCCATGCCCCAGATCACCAGCGTCGGCATCGCTACCTTTGGGAACGGCGCATCGAGGAAGGCGGGGCGGGGCGGCGTCTCGTCGGGCGCGGGGACGATGATGCCGCTCGCCCGGTACCAGTTGAGCATCGCGGTCATCGCGCCGGGCTGGCCCCATTCGTCGAGATAGGCCGCCTTGTCCTCGCCCGCGACCGCGCTCGTCAGGTGCTGGACGAAGGTGGAGGAGAAGAAATGCTCCAGCCCCTTGCCGACCAGCCCCTTGTCGATGCCGGTGTCGCGGAAGCGGCGGATATACTGGCTCGCGCGCCGCTGCTCCGGGTCATCGAACAGCGCGCGCTGGAAGAGCAGCGGGTGCGGCGCGTTGACGATGACCAGCCGCTCGACCCGGTCGGGCCTGCCCAGCGCCGCCATCCACGCCACCGCGCCGCCCCAGTCATGGCCGACGAGCGTGAACCGCTCGAGGCCGAAATGATCGGCGAGCGCGTGGAGGTCGGCGACGATCTTGTCCGCGTTGTAGCTCTCGACCCCCTCGGGCTTGGACGAGCGCGCATAGCCGCGCTGGTCGGGGGCGATGACGAAGTGATCCG
>CAXTTU010000302.1:2501-4158 GCA_964247225.1 uncultured Sphingomonas sp.
CGGGAACGCGCCGCCGCGCCAGTCGCGCTTGGCCTGTTCGATCCGCTCGGGGCGCGAGGAGACGAAGTTCCACCACACGATCCGGGGCGTCGCGAAAGCGTCGCCGCCGCACAGCATCGCCCGCCCGCCGCTCGCCGACCGCAGCGTCGCCGCCACGCCCGGGCGCAAGACGTAGAGCCGCATCGCTTCAAGCGGCACGCCCTCCAGCGTCGCCTCGCCCTCGGCGAGGTACAGCGCGCGCTCGTCGGCGGCGGCGTCGATCGGTACGCTCCCGCCCGCGTCCAGCGTGATGTCGGCATAGATCGCGCCCGCGCGCGCGGTGGTCGGCGCGGTCGCACCCCAGAGCGAGCCCATGATCACGCGCGCCCTTGCGCCGCTCGCCTCCACCAGCGGCAGCGCGTCCGCGCCGCGATGCTCGAACGCAGGGCTCATCTCCTCATCCAAGTCGGGGAGCGCGAGCCAAGTCTGGATGCCCGACAGCGCCGGGCCGTGCTCCCGCTCGTCGCCGGGCGAGCGCTCCGAATGGACGATCCCCGACCCCGCCGTCATCAGGTTCACCGCCCCCGGCTCGATCCGCGCCCTCGTGCCGAGCGAGTCGCGATGGTCGATCGCGCCCGCGAACAGGTAGGTGACGGTGGACAGGTTGATATGCGGGTGCGGACGCACGTCGATGCCCTGCCCTGACGGGAGAGTCGTGGGGCCCATCTGGTCGAAGAACAGGAACGGCCCCACCATGGTGCGATCGCGCGCGGGGAGGGTGCGGTGGACCTTGAACCCGCCCAGGTCGTGCGTGACGGGGGTGAGCACCTGCTCGACGAAGGACTCAAGCATGGTTGCGCTCCGTGCCGAGGAGGAGGCCGATGAGGTCAACGGGGTAGATAGCCTCATCATGCACGGCTATCTCGTCGCGGGTGAACCAGCGCCAGCTCGTCATCACCCGGCGTTCGAGCTCGGTATGCCCGGCGGCGTCGACCTCCAGCGTGTCGACGTCGACGCGGAAGTAACGCTCGTCGGCGGTGACGGGCACCCCCTCGACCGAGACGAAGTCGACCACGCGCCGCGCCACCTCCGGGCCGGGGTCGGCGGACAGGCCGACCTCCTCCAGCAGCTCGCGCCGGGCCGCCTCGGCATAGCTTTCGCCCGGGTCGAGCGCGCCGCCCGGCGTCACCCAGAACGGTGCCCGTCCCGGTACAACGAACCGGAATAACAGCACCCGCCCGTGCGCGTCGACGAGCAGGATGCGCGCCGCCGGGCGGGGCTGGCGGGTCACTCGCTGTCGAGCTCGGGATAGTGGCGAAAGATGCCGTTCTCGTTGAAGGGCAGCCGACGGTCGCTCTTCAGGTAGGCGCGGACGCCGGGCAGGTCGCCGACCAGCCCGTGCAGGCGGAGCAGCCCCGGATAGCCGCCCTCCACCGCCGCCATCCGGCGCGGAAACATATGGCGCAGCCCTTCGACGATCTGGAACAGCGACGTGTCCGCATAGGTCCAGCGGTGGTCGATGAGCCACTCGCCCGCGTTCGCGCCGACCGCACGCTCGAAATAAGCGAGGAACTTGGGCAAGCGGTGGGTGCGGAACGCCTCGGCGGCGCGCAAGGCTTCGGGTTTCTGCTCGTGGTAATAGGCGTTCGTGTCGACCGGGTGGTGGACATCGTGGACC
>CAXTTU010000303.1:0-4117 GCA_964247225.1 uncultured Sphingomonas sp.
GACATGATCGCGTCGCGGACCTTGCCCTCGAACCCCGAATAGGCGTGAATGATGTACCAGCGCGCCATGCGATTGTTCCTAGGTTATTGCGCGAAACGGAGCAGCGCGTGGACGATCGCCTCGAAGATCGAGTCGACGCCCAGGAAGAACACCGCGAGGATCGTGGTCATGATCAGCACCATGACGCCGGTCATCACCGTCTCGCGCCGGGTCGGCCAGACGACCTTGGCGGTCTCCGCGCGGACCTGCTGGATGAACTCGGTGGGGCTCGTCTTCGCCACGTCTATCGCCTCGCTCGGACACGGGTCCGCCGCCGCGCCCCGGTGAGAGGGTCGGCGAGGGTCCGGGTGTCGCTGTCGGATTGGGTCGGAAATAGCACCCGGAGCGAAGCGCGCAAGCCCCTTGCGCGCCGGTCGCAAAGCGACGCGGAGGGCCGGCCGGCGGGTCGCGCCAGCGAGCCCGTTCGACGTCATGGGACCTGATCCCATGACGGCCCGCCAGGGAACGGTATTTGGGAGCGACCGTCACGGGACTAAACCCCGTGACGTCAGACGGGTTCGGCGAGCCGACCCGCTGGCCGGCCTTGCCCGTGGAGCGCCTTGGCGCTACACGGGCTGCGGCCTAGGGGTGTAGCTCAGTTGGTTAGAGCGTCGGTCTCCAAAACCGAAGGCCCTCGGTTCGAGTCCGAGCTCCCCTGCCAAGCCGCAGGCCGAGGCGCAAAGCGCCGCCCGCGCAGCGGCGGCCAAGGCCGGCCAGCGTAGCGCAGCTACGACTGACGTCACGGGATTTACTCCCGTGACGGCCCGCCCACGACTACCCCGTACCAACTTGAATACCAACTATCTCCCCCATACCTCCCCCTCCCAACACCCTCGCAAGGATCATCGGTGGCCTCCTTCAAACTTCCCACTTTTCAGGATCGACTGGCGTCAGCGGGGAACGCGAAGCAAAAGGCGCTGGAGAAGCTGAAGGCGAAGCCGCCCGTCGACGAGGCGGTGATGGCGGAGCGCCGCGAGGCGTGGGAGGCCAAGCAGCGCAAGCTCGCCGAGGAGAGCGCCGCCAAGGCGGCCGAGCGCGCCGCGCAGGCCGCGGCCAAGGCGGCGGCCAAGGCGGAGAAGGAAGCCGCCGAAGCGGCCGAGCGCGCGGCGGCGGAAGCGGCGGCGGCGCTCAAGGCATCGCGCCTGAAGCCCTCCACCCCCGCGGAGATGAAGGCCGCGCGCGACGCGCGCTACGCTGCGAGGAAGGCAAGGAAGGGATAGCCGCAGCGCGCACGCGCCGAGCAAAGCTCGACGCGAGACGCGCAAGGCCGGCCAGCGGGTCGCGCCAGCGAGCGCGTCTGACGTCACGGGATTTACTCCCGTGACGGCCCATTGCGTGTGCCAACCCGCGGAGGCCCCTCCACTACCCGGCTCTGCCGGGGGCGAGCGGGTCGGATCGTCCTCGGACGTTCCTTGAGCGCGCGGGGCGCGTCCAACCCGGTCACTCCCCCTTGGCGGGGAAGGAACTAGAGTGACTCACGCCTCAACAAGAAAGTCTCCACGCCTCAGCCCTGTTCACCCCGCCGCCGGATCATCGCGGGCGTCGAGCAGCGACCGGATTCGCCCGGCGCTTCGCGCGTCGGCGGGGTTGTAGACGATCATGCCGAGGTCCGGGCGACCATCCACGGCGAAAGCGGAATAGTCGAGCTCGATCAGCCCGGCCTCGGGGTGGTGGAGCCGCTTCAGACCCCCGGCGTGATCGGCGATGTCGTTGCCCTGCCACAAGGCCGCGAACTCCGCACTGCTCGCCGACAGCTCGTCGACCAGCCGCGCGACCTCCGCGCCCGCGCCGGCGCGCGCGGCGTCCGCCCGGAACGCGCCCACCACATGCCGAGCGACGGTGAGCCAGTCCGCCTGCGCCGCCTTTACGCCCGAGTCGGAGAACATCAGGCGCAGGATGTTGCGTCCTTCCGGCGGCAGCTTGGCATAGTCGGTGAACAGCGCCGCCGCCGCGCGATTCCACGCCACCACGTCCCAGGTCGCGGTCTTGATGATCGCCGGGC
Source organism: uncultured Sphingomonas sp. (assembly GCA_964247225.1). Classification (GTDB taxonomy): domain Bacteria; phylum Pseudomonadota; class Alphaproteobacteria; order Sphingomonadales; family Sphingomonadaceae; genus Sphingomonas. The sequence continues at coordinate 2,042 of CAXTTU010000303.1, forward strand.
TGACGGGCAGCGCGTCGAGCACCGCCTGCAGCCGCGGCGTGACCGCATCCGCGCCCGTGTAGCGCGCCTCGGGCGGACGCCCTAGCCCGATCAGGAACAGATGCTCGCGCTCGGGCTCGGTCAGCATCAGCCCCGCGGCGATGCGGTTGAGCACGTCCGCCGAGGGCGCGCCGCCGCGCCCCTGTTCGAGCCAGGTGTACCAGGTCGCGCTGATATTGGCGCGCTGGGCCACTTCCTCCCGGCGCAGCCCGGGGGTGCGCCGCCGCCCCGCGCCGAACCCGAACGCCACCGGGTCGAGCCGCGCGCGGCGATGGCGAAGAAAGCTGCCGAGCGCGTTCGTGGGGAGGGCGGACATGGCGATCCTGTTGAAGATTATACCGGGATGAGGTCACTACTTTAACACGAAGCCGAGTAGCGCGACCTGTGGGTCCGGACAACAAGAGGACCTGCCCATGCTCGTGTTTCTGACCGGCGCGACCGGCTTTATCGGATCGCGGATCGTCCCCGAATTGTTGGCGGCGGGGCATCGGGTGCTGGGGCTTACGCGATCGGACGCGGGGGCGGCGGCGCTGACGGTGGCGGGCGCGGAGCCGCACCGGGGCGAGCTGACCGACCTCGCCAGCCTGCGCAACGGCGCGGCGCGCGCGGACGCGGTGATCCACACCGCGTTCGACCATGATTTCAGCAACTTCGTCGCCAATTGCGAGAAGGACCGCCGCGTGATCGAGGCGATGGGGTCCGCGCTGGAAGGTTCGGACCGACCGCTCGTCATCACCTCGGGCGTCGGCATGGGCGCGGACACGCCCGGCGCTCTCGCGACCGAGGACGTGTTCAACGCCGATTATCCAAACCCGCGCGTCGCGTCCGAGCTAGCAGGGCAGGTGCTGCTGGAACGCGGCATCGACGTGCGGGTGGTGCGGCTGCCGCAGGTGCACGACACGGTGAAACAGGGATTCGTGACGCCCTATATCGAGATGGCGCGCGCGAAGGGGAAGGTCGCCTATGTCGGCGAGGGCGCGAACCGATGGCCTGCCGCCCCAGTGGCGGACGTGGCGCGGTTGTATGTGCTCGCGCTCGACAAGGGCGCGCGAGGCGAGCGTTACCACGCGGTGCAGGAGGAAGGGGTCGCGGTGCGCGCGATCGCGGAGGTGGTCGCCGCCGGGCTGGGGTTGCCCACTGTCTCGCTGCGCCCCGAGCAGGCGGGGGAGCATTTTGGCTGGTTCGGCGGGTTTGTGGGGTTGGACGGTCCCGCATCCTCGGCCTGGACCCGCGCGCAGCTCGGGTGGGAACCGACCGGCCCGGGGCTGATCGAGGACCTGCGGGCGATGGATTACGCGGCGGGAAGTTGAGGAGGGGAACAGATAGTTGCCGCTACTTCGTGCAGGCTCGCTCACCGAGCGTCAGAGCAATGCCGCGAACCGACGCTTGGATCGTGTCTCCGACCCGGCAGTTGAACCCTGCCAACGGCACGCTTCTCGTGGCGATGAGGCCGGACGAACTTCTCGCCGTGACCTGCACCTTGTCGGTGTCCCATCGAGGATTGGCGGCGGGTGCGATGTTGACCACGACTGCCGATGTCTTTCGCTCAGGCTGTTCGGAGCAGGCCGCCAAGGCGATCGGGATGGACAGGTAGAGTAGAAGGGGAAGTGGCCTCCGGGTCATAGCGCGCTTTTCGCGCAGGCCGTCACGGGAGTAAATCCCGTGACGTCGGACGGGCTCGCTGAAGCGACCCGCCGGCCGGCCGTTCGCGTCGCTTTGCGACCGGCGCGCAGCGTGCGCGCCTCGCTCCGGCTACGCCGCCTCGCTCCACCTTCTCTGCGTTGCCAACGCCCTAGCCTCTGCCACCGGCAACGGCCGCCCAAAGTAATACCCCTGCACCTTCGAACACCCTAGATCCTGCACCATCACATGCTCCGCCTCGGTCTCGACCCCCTCCGCCGTGGTCGCCATGCCGAGGCTCTTTGCGAGCGCCACCACCGCGCGGATGATCGCCACCGCCTCGCGCACGCCCTTGCTTGCGGCCTGGACGAAGCTCCGGTCGATCTTGATCGAGCTGAACCGGGTGCGCGACAGATA
>CAXTTU010000304.1:0-4083 GCA_964247225.1 uncultured Sphingomonas sp.
CCGGGGCTCGACAATTTCAGCCTGCCATCGTCCCAGCCGACGCCCACTCCGACGGCAACGCCGGTCCCGATCCCCGCGCCGACGCCGAGCACTGCGCCGACACCGGCCCCGGCGCCAAGCCCGCTTGCGACCGCTACGCCGAGGGCGAAGCCGAGAAGGGTGCCGACACCGCGACCCACGCCCGTCGCGGAGCCGACCGCCACGCCCTCGCCGACCCCGACCGCGCCGGCTCCGGTCACTACGCCTCCGCCAGCCGCGCCCAAACCCTCGCCTCCACCGCTCGCGCCGACACCGCAAGCGGTGACCTCGGTCCCATGGTGGCCGTGGGCGGCGGGGGTCGCGGTGCTGCTGGCCTTGCTGACCGCATGGGCATCACGCCGCCGCCGCTCGCGCGAGGAGGTTGCCCCCGAACCGCCAATCGATGTCGAGCCTGAGCCGCTCGTCGATGCCGCGCCCGCGCCGCCCGTCATACCCCCGCCCGAGCCAGCCTTGGCCCTCGCTCCCGTGGGGACCGCACCCCGGCGCGAGCCCGCGATGCTGTCCCGCGCGGCCGCACCCGTCGCTCGGCCCTGGGTGGAGCTCGACCTCACGCCCCGCCGCGGCGGGCTCAACCTGCTCAGCGCAACGGTGGAACTGGAGATCACCGTCCGCAACACGGGCGAGGCGGTGACGGACGCCGTGCTGATCGAAGCGGTCCTGCTCCCCGCGCGCTCGGACCAAGAGAGCGAACTCGGCGCATTGTTCGCCCGGCCTGTGGCGCGTCCGGCCACGCCCGCCTTCGCGCTCGCGCCGGGCGAGGAACGGCGGGTGCGGGTAGTGGCCGCGCTACCACTCGCGCAGGTCGAACCGCTGGTCGCGCGGGGTCGCGCGATGCTGGTGCCGGTGGTCGCCGTCAACGCCGTTTATCGCTGGGGCGCGGGCGACGCCGGGCAGACCGCCGGCGCGTTCGTTGTCGGAGTCGAGCGCGAGGGGCAGGCGAAACTCGCACCCTTCTGGCTCGACGCGCCGCGAATGCACGATCGCCTTGCCGCCCGCCCGCATACGCTCGCGGTGCGGCGATAGCGGTGGCCTGCGTCAGCTCTTGGGCAGCGTGATCGGGTGCTCCTTCGCACACGCGGCGGCGGCGGCCTGCGCTTCGGCAGGGGCGACGCCCTTCATCAGTTCGGTCGGCGAGTGGCTGGCGAGCAGCTTGTCCGCGCTGCACCCGCAGATTGGGGTGAAATCGACCTTGAGCGGGGTGGTCGCCTGAGCCCGGCTCACGCACTGCGCGACGAAGTTGTCGCGGTAGCTTTTGGCGAGGCCCTGGTTAGTCGCGCCCGTCGCGCCGCCCTGCGTGCTGGCAGAAGCGGTGTCGCCCGCCGCCGAATTGCCGCCCGCGCCCTTGCCGCTGCAGGCCGCCAGGCTTGCCAGCAATAGCAGTCCGATGATCCGCATGTCGTACACTCCCTGTTGCAGGGCGAGGGTAGCGCGGGCTGGGAGATGGGGGAAGCGGGCGGGGGGGAAAGAAAGTGGGCGGCGTCAGGGCGACGCCGCCCACTGTCCGACAGGACTGAAACCTAGTGAGAGACCGTCACGGGGAGAGTGGAAGGTCGATCATGCCCCCGGCATGATCTAAACGATGCGGGGCATCGTTTACCTTCCGCTCCCGTGACGTCGAAGCTCGGCAGTGCCGAGCCCGGCCGGCCTGGCGGGAGTGCGATTTAGCGTGGCTAAATCGTCTCTCCCGCTGCGGCTTACTTGACCTCCACCGTCGCGCCGGCGGCTTCCAGCTGCGCCTTGAGCTTGGCGGCCTCGTCCTTCGACACGCCTTCCTTGACCGCCTTGGGCGCACCTTCGACCAGCGCCTTCGCCTCGGTCAGGCCGAGGGCGGTGATGGCGCGGACTTCCTTGATGACGTTGATCTTCTTGCCGCCGTCGCCGGTCAGGATCACGTCGAACTCGGTCTGCTCCTCAACGGGCGCAGCGGCGGCGGCACCCGCGCCACCGGCGGCGGGGGCAGCGACGGCGGCGGCGGCGGAGACGCCCCACTTCTCTTCGAGCATCTTGGAAAGCTCCGCCGCCTCGAGGACGGTGAGCGTCGACAGCTGGTCAACCAGCGAGTTCAGGTCTGCCATGATGATGTTCCTTCGGGTCTAAAAAGTTAGGCGGCTTCGGTTTCTTTGTCTTTGTTGGCATAGGCGGCCAGCACGCGCGCGAGCTGCGCGGCCGGGGCCTGGGTGAGGGTCGCCAGCTTGGTCGCCGGTGCGACGATCAGCCCGACGATCTTGGCGCGCAGCTCGTCCAGCGACGGGAGCGTCGCCAGCGCCTGCACCCCGGCGACGTCGAGCGCGGTCGCGCCCATCGCGCCGCCGACGATCTCGAACTTGTCGTTCCCCTTGGCGAAGTCCACCGCCACCTTGGCGGCGGCGACGGGGTCGGTCGAGGTGGCGAGCCCGACCGGCCCGGTCAGCATCTCGCCCAGCGAGAGATAATCGGTGCCGTCGAGCGCGATGCGCGCGAGCTTGTTCTTGGAAACCTTGTAGCTCGCCCCCGCCTCGCGCATTTTCGTGCGGAGGTTCGTGCTTTGCGCAACCGTCATGCCGAGGTTGCGGGTGACGACCACCACGCCGACCTTGGCAAAGGTCTCGTTCAGTTCGGCGACGGCGGCGGCTTTTTCGGCGCGATCCATCAGCAACTCCTTGCGGTCGGGGGTAAGCCCGACGGTGAAGTCCAGCGATGGGGGCAGGGCCGCGCGTATACGCACGGCGGGCGGCACGAGCCGCTTTGATCCATGTCCCCGTCTCGGTGGGAGATTAAGCCGAGGAACCCCGGCACCCGCTGTCTCGGACGGTTGCCCGAGGCGAACCCCGGACGATGGAGGCGCGCATAGGGGACGCGCGGCGGTGGGTCAAGCGCGCGAACCGCTTGCGGCCCCCCGCGCAGCGGCTAAGCCCGCCGCCATGCCGCTGTTCAATCCCAAAACCGTCGCCGCCGCGCTCGCCGCCCGCTCCCGCGAGCCGACCGAAGCGGAACTCACCGCCGCCGCGCGCTGGGCGGCGCAGGCGCGCGTCGACTTCAACGGCCAGAACGAGTCGCAGCTTGAACCCGAGTTCAACGCGCACATCATGCAAACCGCGCTCGGCTATCGCGCGCAGACCCCCGACGCGCCCGGCACGCTGAAGGCGAAGCAGCAGATCGGCGCGGGCATCGTCGACCTGGCGATCGGGGTGTTCAGCGCGAGCGAGGCGCGGGTGCTCGCACCTGTCGAGCTGAAAGGACCGAAGATCGCGCTCGACGCGATCATGCCCGGCCGCGCCAAGACGCCGGTGCAACAGGCATGGGAATACGCGAATGACGCGGTGGGCGCGCGCTGGGTGGTGGTGTGCAACATGCGCCTGCTCCGCCTCTACGCGGTCGGGCACGGGCGCGCCGCGCATGAGGAGTTCGACCTGCGCCGCCTCGACCAGCCGGGTGAGCTGGAGCGGTTGCAGCTGTTCCTCCGTGCCGACCGGCTGCTCGGCGGCGCGACCGCCGACCTCTTGACGCGGAGCGCGCGCGAAGACCGCGACATCACCGACGCGCTCTACCGCGACTACCGGTCCCTGCGCGACGACCTTATCCAGTTCGCGCGCGACAGCCGCCCGCAGGTGGGCGCGGAGGCGCGGATCACGCTGGTGCAGAAGCTGCTCGACCGGCTGGTGTTCATCGCCTTTGCCGAAGACAGCGTGCTCATCCCCGATGACAGCATTCGCAATGCGGTGAACTTCGCCAACCCTTATGACCCGCAGCCCAAATGGCGGCAAATCGTGCGGCTGTTCGGGGCGGTGGACAACGGTCTTCCGCCCAGCCTCGGCATCCCGCCCTATAATGGCGGGCTGTTCGCCCCCGACCCCGCGCTCGATGCGCTCGACCTGCCCGATCATCTGGTCGAGCGGTTTCTCGACATCGCGAAATACGACTTCAAGAGTGAGGTATCGGTCACGATCCTCGGCCATATCTTCGAACAGTCGATCACCGATATCGAGGCGCTGCGCGCGGAAGCGCGGGGCGAAGCGCCGCCCAAGGCGACCACGCGCAAGCGGTTCGGCGTCGTCTATACGCCCG
>CAXTTU010000305.1:0-4060 GCA_964247225.1 uncultured Sphingomonas sp.
CGTGGCGCCTGGTCAGCGCCGCACGCTTCCGCGCCAGCGCCGCCTCGCGGTCGCGCAGGTCGGCGTCCTCCGCCGCCTGCCGCGTTTCCGCCTCGGCGAGCGCAGCTTCCACCGCATCGAGCGCGGCGCGGCTGGGCGGGGGTTTGGGCGCGCGCTTTCGCGTGGCGGCGGCGGGCTTGTCGGGAGGAAGCGCGGCGAATTGCTCCGCCGCCGTACCGCGTAGCCGCTTCACGACCACGCCGGGCTTCGCCAGCGGCTCGGCGGTGAGCGCGGGGTCGGTGACCACTTCCGCGACCCCGCGCGCGAACAGGTCCGCCTCCGCGCCCCATGCCGCGAGCGCCGCCTTCCTGCTCGGCGCGGCGACATAGGCATCGTGAAAGCCGATCGGGGTGCGGAACACCTTGAGCGCGGGCATTGCGCGACGCTAGACGGCGGCGGGACCAAGCGAAAGCGTCAGGCGCGCCTGTCCTACACCGGCGGCTTCACCTATGCTGCCCCGATGCCCATGCTGCCGACCCGCGCCGCCCGGACCTTCCTGCGACCCCCCGGCCACGCGGAAGTTGAGGAGAAAACGCGCACGCGCCTCAACTTCCTCAACTTCGCCTCGCTGGATCGCCTCGATCCGCTTGCGGCCAGGGCGTGACCCTCCTCCCGATCCCCGAAGCGCAGGCTAGGCTGTTCGCGCTCGCCCCGGCGCTTGACGTCGAGCATGCCCCGATCCGCGCTGCGGCGGGGCGCTGGGCGGCGGCGGACGTGTTCGCGCGGCGGACCCAGCCCGCCGCGACGCTGTCGGCGATGGACGGCTATGCGATCCGCTTCGTCGACCTGCCCGGCCCGTGGCGCGTCGTCGGCGAGAGCGCGGCGGGGCGGCCGTTCGCGGGGTCGGTCGGCGCGGGCGAGGCGGCGCGCATCTTCACCGGGGCGGGGTTGCCCGACGGCGCGGATACGGTGCTGATCCAGGAGGAGGCCGGGCGGGAGGGAAACCGGCTGACGCTCACGGGCGAGGGCCCGGCCAGGCTCGGGCGCAACACGCGGGCGCGCGGGCTCGACTTCTGCGACGGCGACCTGCTTGTCGCGGCGGGTGAGCGGCTCACTCCCGCCCGCGTCGCGCTCGCCGCCACGGGCGGGCACGGCACTCTCCCCGTCCGCCGCCGCGTCCGCGTCGCGCTCGCGGCGACGGGGGACGAGCTGGTCCCGCCCGGCGCGCCGGTCAGCGGCCTCGCGCTACCGGAGTCGAACACGGCCATGCTCGCGGCGATGCTCGCTGATCTGCCGGTCGACATCGTCGATCTCGGCATCCTCCCCGACCGGCTCGCCACCATGCGCGACGCCTTTGCGGGAGCGGAGGCGGACATCCTCGTCACCACCGGCGGCGCGTCGGTCGGCGACCACGACCTCGTCCGCCCCGCGCTGGAGGCGGCGGGCGGGCGCATCGACTTCTGGCGCGTCGCGCTCCGCCCGGGCAAGCCGATGATGGCGGGGCGGCTTGGGCAGGCGGTGACGCTCGGCTTACCCGGCAATCCGGTATCGGTGTTCGTCACCGCCATCCTGTTCCTCCGCCCGTTGATCGCGAGCATGGCAGGCGCGCGCGATCCGCTGCCCGCCGTCCACCGCGCAACGCTGGGCGAGCCGTTGCCCGCAAACGGCCCGCGCCAGGACTATATGCGCGCCGAGCTGGCTGATGGCGTGGTGCGCGTCGCCGCCATTCAGGACAGCTCGATGCTGCGCACGCTCGCCCGCTCAAACTGCCTGCTGCTCCGCGCGCCGCACGCGCCCGCGGCGGCGGCGGGCGACTCGGCGGAAATCCTGCTTGTGGGTTGACGCAAGTTTCTTTGTTCCCTAGGTGTTCGTCGTCTGTTCGGACGGAGAACTTCGATGCTCACGCGCAAGCAGCACGAGCTGGTCTGCTTCATCAACGACAAGCTGGCCGAGACGGGCGTGTCGCCCTCGTTCGAGGAGATGCGCGAGGCGTTGGAGCTCAAGTCCAAATCGGGCGTCCATCGGCTGATAAGCGCGCTGGAAGAGCGCAGCTTCATCCGCCGCCTGCCCAACCGCGCGCGCGCGCTGGAGGTGCTGCGGATGCCCGAGCGCGCCGAAAAGAAGACGCGCGCCAAGCCTGTCGCCGTCCCGCGCACCGCACCGCCGCGCCCCGCCAACGACGTGGTCGAGATCCCGCTCCACGGTCGCATTGCCGCCGGTCTGCCGATCGAGGCGTTCGAGGGGGCGACGATGCTGCCCGTCCCCGCCGCCTTGCTTGGGCAGGGCGAGCACTACGCGTTGGAGGTGTCGGGCGACTCGATGGTGGAGGCGGGCATCCTCGACGGCGATTATGCGCTGATCCGCCGCACGGAGACGGCGCGCGATGGTGAGATCGTCGTGGCGCTGATCGACGAAGCGGAGGCGACGCTCAAATATTTCCGTCGCGAGGGCGCGATGGTGCGGCTCGATCCCGCCAACCGCGCCTATGATCCCCAGCGCTACGCCCCCGCCCAGGTCCGCGTTCAGGGTAAGCTGTCCGGCCTGCTGCGTCGCTACGACTGACGGCCCAGGGGTGTTCGTCGCCTGGCGTCAGCACGGTCTGGATGCGCCCGGTGCTGAACGTGATCGCCACCCCGCCGGTGCGGCGCAAGACCTTGGGGTCGAGCATCAGCCAGCGCGGTTTGCAGGCGCGTGGCAGGCGGCGGTCCGTGACGATGATGTCGACCTTGCCGCACAGATCGGTCAGCGGCTTGGCGTCGGGATGATAATTGCTCCGGGTTGCGAGCACCTGCCACTCGCGCCCGCCTGCCTTGCGCGTTGCGAGGCACAGGTCGCGGCTGCATCGTGCGGAGGGCTGGTCGGACAACAGCTCCGGGTCGCCATCCACGCCGCCGTTCACCGTCAGCATGTCGCGCGTATAGTCCCCCGCCTTGTCGCGCAGGATCGCGACGTCGCCATCGTCGGTGCGGATTGCGAGATGCTGCCCGTCGCCGGTCACGAGCAGGTCGGGCGGTAGGGTGAGCAGCGCCCACGCGGCCCCTGCTATCAGCGGCACCACGCCCCAGCGCCGCGACCGCGTCCGCCACAGCGCGATCCATAGCCCGCCGGCCACCATCAGCGCAAAGGCGAGGTCGGGCGTGCTCGGCAGCACCGTCACCGCGCCGGGCTGATGCGCGGTCACCCGCGCAATCCACAGCAACAGCGCGATCGACTTGCCCGCTACCCACCAGGCGGGCGCGCCGAGGCCGACCGCGTCGAGCACCAACGCCAGCGCCTCGGCGGGCATGATCACGAACGTCGACAGCGGGATCGCGACGATATTGGCAAACGCGCCGTACAGCCCCGCGCGATGGAAATGGTACACCGCGATTGGCATCAGCGCGAACTCGACCAGCAATCCGGTGGCGACCAGCGACACCAGCTCGCGGACGATCTTGCGCCAGTGCGCCTCGTCGCGCTTCATGAACATCGCGCGGACGCGGGGGTGTTCATTGAACGCGACGATCGAGGCGACCGCGGCGAAGGACAGCTGGAAACTCGGCCCGGCGAGCGACTCGGGCCAGAGCAGCAGCACGACGGTCGCCCCCGCCGCGACCAGCCGCAACGTCACCGCCTCGCGCCCGAGCATCAGCGCCGCGAGCACCAGCAGCGCCGCGACGCACGAGCGCACGGTTGGCACCTCCGCCCCGCTCAACAGCGTATAGCCGATCGCCGCCGCCGCGCCCGCCCCCGCCGCGACCATCGGCAGGCGGAAGCGGAGCGCGAGCGGCGGGAACAGCGCCAGCAGCCGCACCACGACCAGCATCGTCGCCGCGACCGCCGCGGTGATGTGGAGGCCGCTGATCGACAGCAGATGCGCGAGTCCCGCCCGCCGCATCGCGTCCGAGTCTGCAAGGCTGATCGCGCCCACGTCGCCCGTCACGAACGCCGCCGCGACCCCGCCGTCGCTCCCTGGCAGCTGCGCCTCGATGTGCCGCGTCAGCCTCGCGCGAAGACCGTTCGACCCGTCGGGCACCGCGCGGAGCACCTTGATCGGCGGCGAGGCTCGCCCGGTCGCGCCGAGCCGGTCGAACCAGGCGAC
>CAXTTU010000306.1:0-4055 GCA_964247225.1 uncultured Sphingomonas sp.
GCGTGCTGGTCCAGCCGGTGAGCGCGGAAGGCTTCGACCCCGAACTGTTCGACCGCATCGCCGAAGCGCGCGAGCACGGCGGCGCGCTGACGGTGCATACCGACCTCGACACCGGCCACTCGGACCTACGTCCCCTTGAGACCGGCGCGGTGTTCGTCAACCGCTACGACCCGCCGCGCCGCCTGCTGATCGTCGGCGCGGTGCAGATCGCGCAGGCGCTGGCCGCGTTCGCCCGCCCGCTCGGCGTCGCCACCACCGTCATCGACCCGCGCGCGCGCTTCCTCACCGAAGAGCGTTTCCCCGGCACGACGCTCGACGACCGCTGGCCCGACGAGGCGATCGAAGCGCTGCGCCCCGGCCCGGCCACCGCGGTCGTGACGCTCAGCCACGACACCAAGATCGACGACCCGGCGCTGCTCGCGGCGCTGGCCTCCGACGCGGGCTATGTGGGCGCGCTGGGCAGTCGCAAGAGCCACGCCGCCCGGCGCGAGCGACTGGCGGCGGCGGGGCTCACCCCCGAACAGCTCGACCGCATCGACGCGCCGGTCGGGCTCGACATCGGGGCGATCGGCCCGTCGGAGATCGCGCTGTCGATCGCCGCCGCGATGACCAGGGCGTTCCATGCTCCGCGTTGAGGACACGGTGCTGGTGCTGCTCGCCGCCGGGCGCGGCACGCGGTTCGGCGACATCGGCTGCAAGCTCGACGAGCCGTTCCTCGGCCGCGCGCTGGGCCTGCACGTCGTCACGGTGCTGGAAGGCCTGCCCTTCCGCGAGCGCGTCGCGGTGACGGGAACGGCAAAGGTCGACTATGCCGCGCATGGCTTCCGCGTGCTCGCCAATGACGACCCCTCGCTCGGCATGGCGCGCTCGGTCGGGATCGGGGTAGCGCACGCGAGGGCGATTGGCGCGGAGGCGGTGCTGGTCGCGCTTGCCGACATGCCGCGCGTCACGGCGGCGCACATCCACCGGCTGTTCGACGCCTCAACCGGCGCCAGCTCGGTGGTGGCGTCAAGCGACGGGCGCGACGCCAAGCCGCCCGCCCTGTTCGGGCGCGAGCGATTCGACTTTCTGTGTGCGCTCGACGGTGACGAGGGCGCGCGCGGGCTGGTGCGCGCGGGGCGGCATGTGGTGACCTCGCCCGCCGAGCTGATCGACGTGGACACGCGCGAGGACCTAGCGCAGCTCAACGCGCTGATCGGGCGCTAAGGCGCGTGCGACGGCGTGGCCGCGGGCACCGGCGCGCGCTGGGGCACCTGACCCAGCGTGAAGCCGCACGCTTCCACCACCCGCCGGATCGGGGCGTCGCTCGCCGGCCCCGCGAAGAAATGGTCCACCGCCGTGTCGTCACTCGCGACGCTATGCAGCTTGATCGCCTTGGCATGGGCGATGCCGTTGGCGAGCGTGGTCATCGCCGCATCCTCGCGCTCGATCAGCCCGACGCCCATCACTTCCCAATTATCGACCAGCGGCGTTCCCCCATCGAACTGGAGCGTCACCGGTTGAACCCCGAAGCGGCGGGTCTGCTCGCGCGGGATAAACTGGATCGACACCACCGGCGTGGTGACCCGGTCGCACCGCACCACCAGCCGCGCCGACCCGTCCGCGGAAAAGGCGGAGGCCGCGACCGAGCGTGTGCCGCTCGGGGTCGTTCGCTCGACGGGCGTCCACGGTGCGACGGCGGGGAGCGAGGCGGGTGTGGCGGCCTGGAGCAGAGCGATGGAGAGGAGCACGGGCATGCTCGCCTTTGAACCCACCCCGCCGTCCCACGTCAATGCCCCGCTTGGCAGGTGCCGCGCGCTGACGCATGACGTGCGGGCAAGGAGACCCGCGCATGGCCGATATCTACCCCGTCCCCGACTCGTGGCGCGACCATGCGAGCATCGACGCGGCCCGGCTCAGCGCGATGAGGCAGGCGGCGGCGAGCGACCCCGACGCGTTCTGGCTGGAACAGGCGCGCCGCCTCGACTGGATCACGCCGCCGACCCGGGCGGGCGACTGGTCGTTCGATCAGGCCGACTTCCACATCCGCTGGTTTGCGGACGGGCAGCTCAACGTCGCCGCCAACTGCCTCGACCGGCATTTGGCGGAGCGGGGCGACGCGGTCGCGCTGATCTGGGAACCCGACGAGCCGGGCGAGGAACCGCGCCGCTTCACCTTTTCCGAGCTGCATGCCGAGGTATGCCGTTTCGCCAACGTCCTGAAAGCGCAGGGCGTCGCCAAGGGCGACCGCGTCACGATTTACCTGCCGATGATCCCCGAAGCCGCGTTCGCGGTGCTCGCCTGCGCGCGGATCGGGGCGGTGCATTCGGTGGTGTTCGCAGGCTTCTCGCCCGAGGCGCTGGCGGGGCGGGTGGAGGATTGCGGGTCGCGCATCATCGTCACCGCCGACGAAGGCCGGCGCGGGGGCAAGCGCGTGCCTCTGAAGGCGAACGTCGATGCCGCCGCCGCCAGCGCGCCGGGGCTCGAGCGCGTGGTGGTCGTCCGCGCGACCGGAGCCGAGGTGCCGACCCACCCGCGCGACCGCTGGTATCACGAATTGGCGGAAGGCATCTCTGCCGAGTGCGCGCCCGAGCCGATGGCGGCGGAGGACCCGCTGTTCATCCTCTATACCAGCGGTTCGACCGGCAAGCCCAAGGGCGTGCTGCATACAAGCGGCGGCTATCTTCTCTGGGCCGCGTACACGCACGCGCTCGCGTTCGATTATCGGCCCGGCGACGTGTTCTGGTGCGCGGCGGACATCGGCTGGGTGACCGGGCATAGCTACATCCTCTACGGCCCGCTCGCGAACGGCGCGACGACCTTGATGTTCGAGGGGCTGCCGACCTGGCCCGACGCTAGCCGCATCTGGCAGGTGGTCGACCGGCACCGCGTCCACACGCTGTTCACCGCACCCACCGCGCTGCGCGCGCTGATGCGCGAAGGCGACGCGTTCGTGACGCGGACCGACCGATCGAGCCTCAAGCTCCTCGGCTCGGTCGGCGAGCCGATCAACCCGGAGGCGTGGCGCTGGTATCACGACGTCGTCGGCGAGGGGCGCTGCCCAATCATCGACGCCTGGTGGCAGACCGAGACCGGCGGCATCATGATCGCTCCCGTCCCCGGTGCGACCGCGCTCAAACCGGGGAGCGCGACGAAGCCGCTCCCCGGCGTGTCACCCGCGCTGGTGAACGAAAAAGGCGCGGTGCTCGACGGCGCGGCGGAGGGCAACCTCGTCCTCACTGCCAGCTGGCCCGGGCAGATGCGCGGGCTGTGGGGTGACCCGGAGCGGTTCTTCCAGACCTATTTCACCACCTATCCCGGCACTTACTTCACCGGCGACGGATGCCGCCGCGATGCGGACGGGGATTACTGGATCACCGGCCGGGTCGACGACGTCATCAACGTCTCCGGCCACCGGATGGGCACGGCGGAGGTGGAGAGCGCGCTGGTGCTCCACGCCCTCGTCGCCGAGGCCGCGGTGGTGGGAATGCCGCACGCGGTGAAGGGACAGGGCATCTACGCATACGTCACGCTCAACGCGGGCGAGGAGGCGACGGACACGCTCGCCGCCGAGCTCAAGACCTGGGTGCGACGCGAGATTGGCCCCATCGCCACCCCCGACGCGCTCCACTTCGCGCCCGCTTTGCCCAAGACGCGCTCGGGCAAGATCATGCGCCGCATCCTCCGCAAGATCGCCGAAGGCGACACGGGGAGCTTGGGCGACACGAGCACGCTGGCGGACCCGGCGGTGGTCGACGCGCTGATCGCGGGGCGGGTGGGGTGAAAGTTCAGGCATGACGCAAGGCTTGCGAACATCTGAGTTCCCCGGCGAAGGCCGGGGCCCAGCTACGGGCGGTTTGCCCGGGCGAGTGCTAACTCCGCTCATGTCCGCGTGGCTGGGCCCCGGCCTTCGCCGGGGAACAGCTATACCTGACCTCGTTCGCCTGGCATTCGAGGTTGGAGGCCAGACCCTCGCCCCTAAATATCACCCCCGCCAGCGCCGCCACGCCCGCCAGCCAAACCACCCAAGCCCCGCCAGCACCGCCCAGGGCAGCAGGAAGATCACTAGCCTGACC
>CAXTTU010000307.1:0-2950 GCA_964247225.1 uncultured Sphingomonas sp.
TTGATCACCAGCGGGGCGCGGTTGCGGTCGGGCGTGCTCCCGTCACCCGAGGCGAGCGACAACCCGGTGAACACGCGGGCGAGTTGGGACACGTCGCTTTGCGTATAGGTCTCGACGGCCACGCCATTCGCGGTCAAACTCGTCCCGTCCGGGTTGAGCTTGTAGAGCCCCAGCGTGAACAGCTGCATCAGCTCGCGCGCATAATTCTCGTCGGGCACCGCGCCCGACGCGTTCGCCTTGCGGTTGTTGAGGAACGTCAGGAACGACGCCATCCCGGCATTGAAGGTGATCGCGTCGAGCAGCGTCCGGTAGTTGCCGAACGCATTGTCCATCAGCACGTCGAGATAGGCGGCGGCGGCGAACTGCTTGTAGCTGAGGTTGATGCCGCTGATCCCGACCACCAGCATGTCGAGCAGCGCGAAGCCCACGCGCTGGCGCAGCTGGTCGGGCTCGGCGATCAGCTGGCGCCAGACGGTTGCGTCATAGCCCGTCTCGCTGTTCATGTTGGTGCTGACATTGTAGCCGTTGGCGACCAGCCAGTCGTAATGCGAGGTCGCGCGCGCGGTCGCGAACTGCGCGCTCAGCCAGCCGTCATAGCCCTTGGCCACCACGTCGTTGATCGCCGTCCGGGTCGCGCCCATTGTCGATTGCGCCAAAAAGCGGCTCGCCTGCGCGGTCGTGATCGGCGCGGCGACCACCGTCACCGGCGCGCTGGCGGTGGGGGCCGGGCTGCTCGCGCCGCCACCGTCACCACACGCCGCCAGCGCGAGTGTCGGGATCAGCGCGGCCGCGACCGCCGCCCGGCTTACCGTCGGCTCCGTATCCGGTTCCGGCGCGAACGCCCCATCTACCGCGTCGAGCACGAGTCCCCTCCCATGCGCGCGACCCCCGGCCGCTTCCCACGCGTCCACTCCTCTTAAACACAGGTTACGAACAGGTTACACGCGCGGGCGATGCGGCGAGCGGTGAGCCAAGTCGGCCAAGTCGCGGCGAACAAGGATTTTTTCTGGAGCGATCTGCCCGGTAGAGCGTCGGGCATGACCTTCACCATCGACGCCGTACGCGCGCAGTTCCCCGCCTTGTCCGTCACCGACGACGGTCGCCCGCGCGTCTATTTCGACGCGCCTGGCGGAACGCAGGTGTGCGCGGGGGCGATAAACGCGATGACGGCGCACCTGACCGGGGGCACCGCGAACAGCGGCGGGGCCTTCGCCACCTCTGTAACTTCCGACGCGCTGTCGGCGGAGGCGCATCGGGCGATGGCGGACCTGCTCGGGGGCGAACCGGAGGAGATCGCGTTCGGCGCCAACATGACCAGCCTGACGCTCGCCGTCTCGCGCGCGCTCGCGCGGGAGTGGCGGGAGGGCGACGAGCTGATCGTCACCCAGCTCGACCATGACGCCAATGTCGCGCCGTGGCTGCTCGCGGCGGAGGACCGCGGCGTGACGGTGCGCTGGCTGCCGTTCGACCTCGATACCGGCAGGCTCAGGCTCGACGAGCTGCCCGCGCTCCTGTCCCCGCGCACCCGCCTCGTCGCGGTCGGGGGCGCGAGCAACGCGCTGGGGACGCTCAACGACGTCGCCGCGATCACGCGGGTCGTGAAGGCGGCGAGCGACGCGCTGGTCTATGTCGACGCGGTGCAGTCGGTGCCGCATGTCGCGACGGACGTGCGCGCGCTCGGCTGCGACCTGCTCGCCTGTTCGCCGTACAAGTTCTTCGGGCCGCATCTGGGCGTATTGTGGGGCCGCGCGGAGGTGCTGGAACGCCTCCACCCCTACAAGGTGCGCCCGGCCACGACGGCGGGCGCGCGGCGGTTCGAGACGGGGACGCCGTCGTTCGAGGCGCAGGCGGGGGTGGTCGCGACGGTTAACTATCTCGACCGGCTCGGCGGCGAGCTCGTTCCGGGGCTGGCGACCCGGCGCGAGCGGCTGTGCGCGGCGATGGACGGATGCGCCGATTATGAGCGCACGCTGGGCGAACGGCTGCTCGGCGGATTGCGCCGCCTCAACAGCGTGCGGCTCTACGGCCCGCCCGACATGGATGCGCGCGTGCCCACCTTTGCCTTTACCGTCGAGGGGCACGCGCCGGGCGAGGTGGCGCGGCATCTGGGCGAGCGCGGCATCTTCGCCTGGTCGGGGCATTTCTACGCGGCGGAGACGATCGCCGCGTTGGGGCTGGAGGACAGCGGTGGGCTCGTCCGCGTCGGGCTCTGCCATTACAACACCGCCGACGAGGTCGACCGGCTGCTCGACGCCCTCACTGAACTTGCGGCCTGATCCGAGGCAACCAACACCCGCGCGCGGAGGCGCGCAACCAACCTCGCCCCGCGTCGTTCTCCCGCCGAACCCATCAGGAGGAAATAGCATGGCCGCCAAGGACACCCCGCAAGAGGTCGCCGCCAAGTTCCGCGCGAAGCTGGAGGACAGCCCGTTCGTGATGATCGGCCTCAACGATGGCGGGCATAGCGAGCCGATGAACGTCAAGACCGACGACGCGCAGCCCAATGCGCTGTTCATCTTTTCGGGCAAGACCAACCGCATCGCCGCGGGCGGTCAGGCGATGGCGCAGTTCGTCGGCAAGGGGCAGGACTTCTTTGCCTGCCTGGCGGGCACGGTCAGCGAGGAGCGCGACCAGGCAACCTTTGACAAGCTGTGGGATAGCCGCGTCGATGCATGGTTCCCGAACGGCAAGGCGGACGCGCAGCTCAACCGCTTCGACGTGTCGTCGGCGGAGATGTGGGAAACGGACGTGTCGCTGTCGGGGCGGCTCAAGATGCTGACCGGCGGCACGATCAAGCCCGAGGAGTCGAGCAGCCACGCGATGGTGGACTCGATCGGGTGAGGGGCGGGTTCCGGTCGAGCGCCGGGGTCCTTCGCAGCTATAGAAGACACCGTTCGTGCTGAGAAGAGACTGGGCGTAGCCGAAGGCTCGCTTCGAAGCACAGGCCGGG
>CAXTTU010000307.1:2960-4054 GCA_964247225.1 uncultured Sphingomonas sp.
CGAGCAGCCACGCGATGGTGGACTCGATCGGGTAAGGAGGGGCAGTCCACGTCCGAGCTTGCCTGCCCTTCGTCACCCCGGGCTTGACCCGGGGTCCCGCTTCTAGCTGCCGTTTGCAAGAAGAAGCGGGACCCCGGCTCAAGGCCGGGGTGACGTAAATGAGTCGATTGTGCCGACCCCCGCTCACCCGTCGTGCGCGGTGATCCACTGCTCCACCACCGGCGCGATGCGGTCGCGCCATTTCGATCCGTTGAAAATGCCGTAATGGCCGACGCCCTCGGCCATCAAATAGCGTTTCTCGCTTTCGGGCAGGTTGGTCGCGAGCGTCAGCGCCGCCTTGGTCTGCCCCAGCCCCGAAATATCGTCGCGCTCGCCTTCGATCGCGAGCAACGCCACGTCGGTGATCGCGCCCGCGTCGACCAGCCGCCCGCGATGCGTCATCTCGCCGCGCGGCAACGCGTGTCGCTGGAACACGGTGTCGATCGTCTGGAGGTAGAACTCGGCGGTCATGTCGCAGACCGAGCGATATTCGTCGTAGAAGTCCTTGGTCAGGTCCGCGCTGTCGCCATCGCCTTGAACCAGGTGTTTAAACATTTCGTAGTGGCTGATCATGTGATTGCCGAGGTTCATGGTCATGAACCCGGCGAGCTGAAGGAAGCCCGGATACACCCGCCGCCCCGCGCCCGGGTACATGCCCGGCACCGTCGCGATGACGTTGCGCTCGAACCAGGCGTGCGGGCGCTGCGTCGCGAGCGTATTGACGCTGGTCGGCGCCTCGCGCGTGTCGATCGGGCCGCCCATCATCGTCAGCGTGCGCGGGCGGCACGGATGCTTGTCCGCGCTCATCAGCGCGGCGGCGGCGAAGCAAGGGACTGAGGGCTGACAGACTGCGAGAACATGCGCCCCCGGCCCGATCGCCTCGAGGAACTGGACAAGGTAGTCGACATAATCATCGAGGTCGAAACGTCCCTCCGCCAGCGGCACGCATTTCGCGTCGCGCCAGTCGGTGATGTAGACATCGGCAAAGGGCAGCATCCGCTCGGCGGTGCCGCGCAGCAAGGTCGCGTAATGGCCCGACATCGGCGCGACGATCA
>CAXTTU010000308.1:0-4020 GCA_964247225.1 uncultured Sphingomonas sp.
GAGGGCGAGAAGGCGCTCGGCGGCGCGTAGGTGCGGCGCGTCGACCATGCGCCCGTCAAGTTGCAACGCGCCCGCGCCCGGGTTGGCCGCGAACAGCGCGACGACGCGGCGGGCGTGGGCGAGCTCCTCATCGCTTGGCGTGAACGCGGCGTTGATGACGGGCACCTGCGCGGGGTGGATCGCCATCATGCCGGTGAACCCGTCGCGCCGCCCGCGCGTGGCATAGGCGGCGAGCCCGTCGAGGTCGCGAAAGTCCGGGTACACCGTCTCGATCGCGGGCACCCCCGCAGCGTGGGCGGCGAACAGGGTGAGCGAGCGGGCGAGTTGGTAGGGCGCGGTATAGGAGCCGTCGGCCTCGCGCGCGGTGGCGGCACCGATCGCGGCGGGCAGGTCCTCGGCACCCCAGGTGAGCCCGGCGAGGTGTTGGGAGCACGCCCGATAACTGCTCAGCTTGAAAACCGCGGCTGCGGTCTCGGTGGCGATGGGGAGAATAGGCGGGCAGTCGTATACATCCTGCCGTAGTCGCTCGACGCTCTCGGCCCCCTCCGCCTTGGGCAGGACGATGCCGTCGGGTGCGAAGTTCTGGTCCAGCAAGTCCAAGTCGGCACCGCCCTGCGCCGTGCCCAGTGGATTGATGCGAACGAGGAGAAGGGGACGCCCCTCCCCGTGCCGGGGTGGAGCCGCCGCGATGTACGCCCCTACCGCCTCCCGCGCCGCCGCTTTGCGCTCGGGGGCGACCGAGTCTTCCAGATCAAGGATAATCGCGTCCGCGCCCGTCGACGCCGCCTTGGCGAACCGCTCCGGTCGGTCGCCCGGGACGAACAGCAGCGAGCGTAATTTCACCGCCCCATCTCGGCGAGCCTGCGCTCCCAGGCGAGCGCGTCGCGCACGATCAGGTCGAGGTCGTCGCGCTCGGGACGCCATGGCAGCGCCGCGAGGATCGCGCGGTTGTCCGCGACCAGTTCCGCCGGGTCGCCCGCGCGGCGCGGCTCCATCCGCCGTTCGATCCGGCGATTGGTCACCCGGTCGACCGCGTCGAGCACCTCCAGCACCGAGAAGCCGCGCCCATAGCCGCAGTTCATCGTGTGGCTCCGCCCCGGCTCGGCAACCAGCAGCTCGAGCGCGGACAGGTGCGCGGCGGCAAGATCGGCTACGTGGATGTAATCGCGCACCCCCGTCCCGTCGCGGGTCGCGAAGTCGGTGCCGTACACCCCCACAGCGTCGCGCTTGCCCGTCGCCGCCTCCACCGCGATCTTGATGAGGTGCGTCGCGCCGACCGTGCTCTGCCCCGAGCGCCCTTGCGGGTCCGCGCCCGCGACGTTGAAATAGCGCAGGGCGCAGTAATTGAGCGAGTGCGCGGCGGCGACGTCGCGAAGCATCTGCTCGGTCATCAGCTTCGACCAGCCATAGGGGTTGATGGGCCGCGTCGGGTCGCCTTCCGCGACCGGCACCCGCTCGGGCGTGCCATAGGTCGCGGCGGTGGAGGAAAAGATGAAATGCGGCACCCCCGCCGCGACCGCGCTCTCGACCAGCGTGCGCGAGGCGGCGGTGTTGTTGCGATAATATTTGAGCGGGTCGCTGACCGATTCGGGCACCACGACCGATCCTGCGAAGTGCATGATCGCCCGCACGCGATGCTCGCGCATCACGTCGGCGAGCGCGGGGTCCTCGACCGCCGTCTCGACCAACGTCGCGCGCGGGTCGACCGCCCAGGCGAAGCCGGTGACGAGGTTGTCGACCACCACCACCTTATGCCCCGCGTCGAGCAGTGCGAGCACCGCGTGGCTGCCGATATAGCCCGCGCCGCCCGTCACCATCACCTTGCCGCTCTGCATCCGCCTCTCCCGTTTGCGGGCGCGGTAGCGGCTTCCTATCTCGCACGCAAAGGAGTGCGGCGATGACGCAATATCTGACGCTCGCGGGCGGGTGCTTCTGGTGTACCGAAGCGGTGTTCAAGGATGTGATCGGCGTCGAGTCGGTCGAGTCGGGCTATCTCGGCGGTGATGTGCCCAATCCGACGTACCAGCAGGTGTGCGGTGGCCGCACCGGCCATGCGGAAGCAATCCGCGTCGGCTTCGATCCCGAGCAGGTGAGCATGGACGATCTGTTCGACATCTTCTTTGCGACGCACGACCCGACGCAGCTCAACCGGCAGGGCAACGATGTCGGCACGCAATATCGCTCGGCGATCTTCCCCGACGGGCCGGAGCAGGAGGCGGCTGCAAGGGCTGCGATCGCGCGGGCGCAGGCGAGTGCGTCCAAGCCGATCGTGACCACGATCGAGCCGATGTCGACTTGGTATCCGGCAGAGGGCTATCATCAGGATTATTGGGAGACGTCGGGCCGGTCGAACCCGTATTGCCTCGCGGTGATCCCGCCCAAGTTGCAGAAGCTGAGGAAGAGCTTCGCCGCGCGGTCGAAGGCGGCGGTGACGGCTTAGGAGTGCGCCGCGCGCCGGAGCCGGTCGTTGATTGCAGCGCCCAAGCCATCGTCCGGCACCGGCGCGACCGCGATGCGGGGCTTGGCTCCCGCATCGGCGCGGTGGAGCGCGTCAAACAGGCGCGTTGCCGCTTCGGTGAGGTCGCCGCTCGCGGACAGCATGTCGTCGCCCCGAATCGCGCCGAAGCCGATCAGCCACTCGTCGGAGTGCGGGGCAAGCGCGTCGAGGCGGAGCGGTTTCGACGGCGCGTAGTGCGTGGCGAGCTGGCCCGGAGCGGTAATCCTGTGCGCGCCGGGGAGGGCGGACGTTTCGGACGGCAACTCGCCCAACACTTCCCCCACCATCGCGGCCGTAACCGGGCCCGGGCGCAGGATCGCGCGCCCGGCGACGATCGTCGACTCCACCCCCGCCGCGCACGCGCCGTCGTCGATCACCAGCGGCGCGCTGTCACCGAGGCTCGCCACCACATGCGCCGCGCGGGTCGGGCTGATGCCGTTGCTCCGGTTCGCGGACGGCGCGGCGAGCGGTGCGCCCGTCGCCTCCAGCAGCGCGCGCATCGCACGGTGCGCGGGGACGCGGACCGCCACCGTGTCGAGCCCCGCCGTCACCAGCGACGCGATCTCCGCCCCGGCGCGGAGCGGCAGTATCAACGTCAACGGCCCGGGCCAGAACCGTTGCGCCAACGCGCGCGCGGTCGCGTCGAACTCAGCAATCCGCTCCGCCGCGGCGACGTCGAGCAGGTGCACGATCAGCGGGTTAAACGACGGTCGCCCCTTGGCTGCATAGATGCGCGCCACCGCCGCCGCGTCGCGCGCATCGGCGGCGAGGCCGTACACCGTCTCGGTCGGCACCGCGACGATCCCGCCGGCGCGGATCGCCTCCGCCGCGGTCGCAATAGCCTCGGGGCCGAACGGCAGGACGGTTGGTGCGGGCATCGCGCATGGCTATATCGCGCCCGACCCGCCGATACGAGGACCCGCCATGCCCTACACCGCTCCCACCGCCGAGCAGCGTTTCGCGCTGGAGCACAGCGCGGGCCTCCCCGATCTCGCCGCGACCGAACGGTTCGCCGCCGCGTCGGAGGACGTGGTCGATGCGGTGCTGGAAGGCGTCGGCCAGTTCGCGCATGGCGAGTGGGCACCGCTGGCGAAGGTCGGCGACACGGTCGGGGCCAAGTGGACCCCCGAGGGCGTGGTGATGCCCGAAGGCTACCGTCAGGCCTATCGCGATTATGTCGAAGGCGGCTGGGGCACGATCGGCGCGCCGGAGGCTTGGGGCGGGCAGGGGCTGCCGTTCAGCTTGCAGACGGCGGTGCTGGAGACGTTGGGCGCGGCCAATATGGGCTTCGCGCTCTGCCCGACGCTGACGGTGGGCGCGATCGAGGCGCTGTCGCATCATGGCAGCCCGGAGCAGCAGGCGGCGTACCTGCCGCACCTGTCCACCGGCGAGTGGACGGGCACGATGAACCTGACCGAGCCGCAGGCGGGATCGGACGTGGGCGCCCTGCGCACCCGCGCGGAGCCGCTCGGCGATGGCCGGTGGTCGATCAAGGGGACCAAGATCTACATCAGCTATGGCGA
>CAXTTU010000309.1:0-3978 GCA_964247225.1 uncultured Sphingomonas sp.
TGCCCCACGGCCGAGATGATCGGGATCGAGCAGGCCGCCACCGCGCGCACCACCACCTCTTCGTTGAACGCCCACAAATCCTCGATCGAGCCCCCACCGCGCGCGACGATGACGAGGTCAGGCCGGGGGACGGCGCCGCCCTCAGGCAAGGCATCGAACCCGCGCACCGCCGCCGCGACCTCCTCCGCCGCGCCCGCGCCCTGCACCTTGACCGGCCAGACGATGACATGGCTGGGGCAGCGATCCTCCAGCCGGTGGAGGATGTCTCGGATCACCGCGCCGGTCGGCGAGGTCACCACCCCGATCACGCGCGGGAGGAACGGCAGCGGCTTCTTGGCGGCGCTGTCGAACAGCCCCTCGCCCGCCAGCTGCGCCTTTAACTTCTCGAAGAGCGCCATCAGCGCGCCGGCGCCCGCCAGTTCCATCCGCTCGATTACGATCTGGTATTTGGAGCGCCCCGGATAGGTGGTGAGCCGCCCGGTCGCGATCACCTCCACCCCGTCCTGCGGGCGGAAGGCGACGGCCCCCGCCTGCCCCTTCCACATTACCGCGTCGATGACCGCATCCTCGTCCTTGAGGCACAGATACGCATGGCCCGACGCGGCGCGCTTGTAGCCGCTGATCTCGCCGCGGAGGCGCACATGGCCGAACTCGCCTTCGACCATGCGCTTGAGCCTGCCCGACAGCTCGCTGACGGTGACCGCGAGCGCGTTGTCGCCGGGCACGGGCTCGGCTACCAGCCGCGAGGTGGGGGAAACGGGCATGAACGTCCTGTTGATCGGAGGCGGCGGTCGTGAACATGCGCTCGCCTGGCGGCTGGCGCAATCGCCGGGGTGCGCCAAGCTGCTCGCTGCGCCGGGTAATCCGGGTATCGCGGACTATGCCGAGCTGGTTGCGCTTGACATCGCGGACCACGCGGCGGTGCTCCGCTTTTGCCGTGAGCGGGAGATCGGCCTCGTCGTGATCGGCCCCGAAGCGCCGCTCGTCGACGGGCTCGCGAACAGCCTACGCGAAGGCGGGGTCGCGGTGTTCGGGCCATCGGCACCGGCGGCGCGGCTGGAGGGGTCGAAGGGTTTCACCAAGGAGCTGTGCGCGCGCGTCGGCATCCCCACCGCCGCGTTCTGGCGAGTCCGGTCGCTGGCGGAGGGCATGGCCGCGCTCGACCAGTTCGGGGGGGCAGCGGTCGTGAAAGCGGACGGGCTCGCGGCGGGCAAGGGGGTGACGGTCGCCGCCACCCGCGCCGAAGCGGAAGCCGCGCTCCGCGACATGTTCGCCGCGCCGGGAGCCGAGGCGGTGGTCGAGGAGTGCCTTCACGGCCCCGAGGCCAGCCTATTCGTGCTCTCCGACGGCAGCTACGCTGTCCCCTTCGGCACCGCCGAGGACCACAAGCGCGTCGGCGAGGGCGACACCGGTCCCAACACCGGCGGCATGGGCGCGTTCAGTCCTTCGCTCGCGCTCACCCCCGAACTGGAGGACGAAGCGATGGGCCGCATCGTCCGCCCGACGATCGACGCGCTAGCGGAAGCGGGGACGCCGTTCGTGGGCGTTCTCTATGCCGGGCTGATGCTGACGGCGGACGGCCCCAAGCTGATCGAGTACAATGTCCGCTTCGGCGACCCGGAATGCCAGGCGCTGATGATGCGCTATGAGGGCGACCTCCTCCAATTGCTCCACGCCTGCGCCACCGGTCGCCTCGCCGACCTGCCCGCCCCCGTACTCAGCCCAGACGCGGCGCTAACGGTGGTGCTCGCCGCGCGCGGCTATCCGGGAACGCCCGAGACGGGCGGCACGATCACCGGCATCGCGGAGGCCGAGGCGACCGGCGGGCGCGTGTTCCAGGCGGGGACGCGCGCGGAGGGCGACCGCCTCGTCGCCAGCGGGGGCCGCGTCCTCGGCGTCACCGCTCGCGCGTCCACGCTGGCAGAGGCGCGCGCGGCGGCGTATCGTGCGGTGGACGCGATCGACTTCCCCACCGGATTCCACCGCCGCGATATCGGCACTCGCGGAATTGCCGAGAGTTAAGGCGCGCCAGGAGATTGTTTTCTATGCAGATTTCTTCTCCCGCCCCGCAGGCGACCCCGACCGGAGCTCCGACCCAGCCGATGTCCGCCGTCCCCACCGCCACGCCCGCGCCGACCGGAAGCGCGATCAGCCAGATGGGCGCGGTCACCACGCTCAACTTCATCATCATCGCGGTGTTCGCGCTGCTGGTGGTAATCGCGATCGTCTACGGTGTCCGCCAAAAGGCCAAGCGCCGCGCGGCGGAGCGCGAGGAACAGGCGCGACTTGAATCGTTCGAGGCCGCGCCACCCTGCGAGGCGGAGCCGGTAACCACTTTCAGGCAGGAGGAGCGGCGCCCACCCGCGGCGCCCCGCCCCGCCCCCGCGAACCGCAGCGCCGACCTCCCCGGCCCGGGCGCGACAAGCACCCCCGCGCCGGTGCTGGCCCCCCGCCACGACCCGGTCCCCTCGCGCGAGGAGCGCGTGGCGGTGGCCGAAGCCGAGCCCGCCGTGCCGCTCACCCGCATCAAGGGCCTCGGCCCCAAGGTGCAGACGCGGCTGGCCGAGCTGGGCGTGACGCGCGTCGACCAGATCGCGGCGCTGTCGGACGACGAGGCGGACGCGCTGGACGCGCAGCTGGGCGCGTTTCGGGGGCGGATCGCGAGGGATCGGTGGGTGGAGCAGGCGCGGTTTCTGGCGGCGGGGGATGTGAAGGGGTTTGAGGCGGTCTTTGGTCGTCTTTGAGGCTTGCACACTGCAAGCCGGTGCGGCGACGCGAAGCGAGCCGCACAAAGCGGCCCGGCCAGCGGCGCCGCAGCGCCGTCTGACGTCACGGGATTTAGTCCCGTGACGGGCGGCTGCATACAGGGCATACCACCCTATGCGCCCCTGCCGGAGCACCTGCAATGCTGACACTCGACGCAAAAGGCTTGGTCAGAGATGCCCGCATTAGACAGCACATCGTGCCCACGTTGGCCCGCGGCAAGCTCGGCGTGGTACGAGGGATCGTGGTTCACCAGACCGGTGGTGCAACAGCGGGAGCCGCCTTTTCGGGCTACGCGTTGCGCCCATACGGCACCCACTTCCTGATCGACAAAGACGGGACGATCTATCAGACTGCGTCGCTGCTTTACTACACGGCGCACGTAGGCAAGCTGAAAGCTAGATGCATCGCCGAACATAACTGCAGCCCGGTGGACGTGAAGGCTTATGCCACGTTCTCACCTTCAACCGAGAACCGCCGCGAGATGAAAAAGACACCACCTGCTCGCTACCCGAGCAACATGGACAGTATCGGTATCGAGCTGGTGGGCGAAGTTGATGGCAAGACGGGTCAGTTCGTGACCGTCACCGACCGTCAGAACGCGTCATTGCACTGGCTGGTCGGTCAATTAGCGGCTACGTTCCGAGTAAGCATGACTGAAGTGTTCCGTCACCCTCAGCTTTCTCGCAAGACACCTTCGGAAGCGAGCACCGCCCGATGGTAGCGTTCACCCTAGTCGCGCTTGCTTCGGCCACCACCGCCTGTACCCCCGGAAGCGAGTACGAACCCCCGGTCTGTCCGATACGCCTGCCCGCCATCGCCGCCCTTGCGATCGAGCGCACCGGCGCGCAGGCTTATCGGGAGCCGGGCGGCCCCGCATCTTGCAGCTCGTTCCGCCCAACGTCTGATCAGATCAAGGCATTCCTAGCCAAAGCGGGAAGCGTTGACCCCCAAGCAGCCGACGCGACGCTGGACCGCTCGCCGTGTTTTGCGAGCGGACGGGTTCGCTTCGCCGATGGGCGGGTTGCGCGCTGGCGAGCGGAGCAGCTCCGCGTCGGTACGCTGGCGTTTCCCGGTCGTGCCGAGATGTTGCTTTATTGCCGGACTTGCCGGGCGAAGCCGTTCCGCTGGTGATGACCTCCAGCAACGGCGGCCCGACGCGGGAGAGTGGAAGGCCGGTCATGCCCCCGGCATGACCTAAACGATGCGGGGCAT
>CAXTTU010000310.1:0-2890 GCA_964247225.1 uncultured Sphingomonas sp.
TGCCGAGGAGGTGCAGGCGAAGGCCCTCTACAAGAGTGGCGGCGCCCGGCAGATCTGGGCCCTGCAGACGGAGGGCAAGGGTGCCGTCGGCCTCTTCGAGGCGGCGTCCCCGGAGGAGCTGCAGTCGATGGTGGCGAGCTTCCCGATGGTCCAGAAGCACTACGCCGACCCCGAGGTGTTGCCGCTGGGCCCGTTCGGGGCGTTCGCCGAATGAGCGCCGAAGCGGTCGCGTTCGGCATCAACGGCTCCCGGCAGGCCCTCGACCTCGACTGCCGCGTGACCCTGCTCGACGCGCTGCGCGACCACCTCGGGCTGACCGGCACCAAGAAGGGCTGCGACCACGGCCAGTGCGGCGCGTGCACCGTCCTCGTCGACGGCCGGCGCGTCCTCTCCTGCCTAACGCTCCTCGCGAGCTGCGAGGGCCGCGAGGTGGTCACGGTCGAGGGCCTCGCGTCCGGACCGCAGCTCCACCCGCTGCAGCAGGCGTTCGTCCGGCACGACGCCTTCCAGTGCGGGTTCTGCACGCCGGGCCAGCTCTGCTCGATGGTCGCGCTCCTCGAAGAGGCGAAGAACGGCGACGCCAGCTTCGTCACGCCGGACGTGCGGCACGCCCCGGGGCCACTGCAGCTGTCGGATACGGAGGTCAAGGAGCGCATGAGCGGCAACATCTGTCGGTGCGGCGCCTACGTCCACCTGGTCGACGCATTCAGGGAAGTCCAGCGGTCGCAGGCGGTGGACGCGGCGCCGGCCGTGGCGGCGGCCTGACCATGCGGCCGTTCACGTACGTCAGAGCGTCCGACGCCAGTAGCGCGGTGCGCGCCTCCGGGCCCGACACCCACTATCTCGCGGGCGGCACCAACCTGCTCGACCTGATGAAGGAAGGCGTCGAGCGACCCGCCGCCCTCGTCGACGTGACGCGGCTGGCGCTGACCGACATCGGGTTCGTCGACGACGGTTCCGACAAGACCGCGCTCGCGATCGGGGCGCTGGCGAAGAACAGCGACACGGCCAACCATCCGCTGGTGCGGCAGCACTTTCCGCTGCTCAGCCAGGCCATCCTCGCCGGAGCGAGCGCCCAGATCCGTAACATGGCGACCGCCGGCGGGAATCTGAATCAACGGACGCGGTGCCCCTACTTCTACGAACCCGCGCTGCCCTGCAACAAGCGCGCGCCGGGGACCGGGTGCAGCGCGCGCGAGGGCATCAACCGCTCGCACGCGATCTTCGGCTGGACGGACGCGTGCGTCGCCACCCACCCGAGTGACATGTGCGTCGCGCTCGCCGCGCTCGACGCCACGGTGCGCATCCTCGGCACCGACGGCGCGCCGCGGCAGACGCCGTTCACCGAGTACCACCGCCTACCCGGCGACGAACCGCAGCGCGACAACCGTCTCGCGCCGGGCGAGATCGTCACGTCGGTAGTGGTGCCCGGCAACAACTTCGCCGACCACTCCTGCTACCTGAAAGTGCGCGAACGCACCAGCTACGCCTTCGCGCTCGTCTCGGTCGCGGCGGCGCTGGAGGTGAGCGGCGGCACCGTCGTCGACGTCCGCCTGGCGATGGGCGGCGTCGCGCACAAGCCGTGGCGCGCGCTCGAAGCCGAGCGCCTCTTGCGGGGGCAACCGGCGTCGGAAGACCGCTTCGCCGCCGCGGCGGCCGCGGAGATGGCGGCGGCGAGGCCGCTCGAGCACAACGGCTACAAGGTCGAACTGGGGCGCCGCCTCATCGTGCGCGCCCTGCGGGCCGCGCTCGCCGGCACGGGCGAATACATCACGACGGAGCAATAACCATGGCGACAGGCTGGCCGCATGAGCGCGCCGACGCGGCGCTGAAGGTCACCGGCGCGGCCAAGTACACGGCCGATTTCTCGGCGCCCGACATGGCGTACGCCGTGCTCGTCACGAGTACGATCGCCAAAGGGCGGATCGCGGACCTGGACGTCGCCGCCGCGGAGGCGTCCGACGGCGTGATCAGGGTCGTCACCCACCGCAACGCCATGCCGTTGCACAGGACCAAGGACACGTTCGACAACACCGTCAAGCAACCGGCCGATCCGGCCAAGGTGACGACCAACACGGCCTCGCGCGTGCTGCCGCTGGAGTCCGACCGGGTCCACTACTGGGGGCAGATCGTCGCGGTGGTCGTCGCGGAGAGCTTCGAGGCGGCGCAGGCGGGAGCCGACTTAGTATCGGTACGGTACGAGGCGGAAACGCCCGCCTGCTCGTTCCGCGACAACCTCGCCGCGGCGCGCAAGCCGGCGTCCTCCGTCGGCGAGCCGATCATCGTCATCGACGGCGATCCGGAAGGCGCGCTCGTAAGGGCGGCGAGGAAGAGCGACGAGACCTACTCGACGCCCCTGATGAATCACCACCCGATGGAGATGCAGTCGACCCTCGCCGAGTGGCGCGGGGACGAGCTCTTCGTCGAGGAGCCGTCGCGCTACGTGCAGGGCGTGAAGCGCAACCTGTCGCAGTCGTTCGGACTGCCGGACGACAAGGTGCACGTGCGCTCGAAGTTTGTCGGGGGCGCGTTCGGCAGCAAGGGCTCTGTCCGCCAGCACGTCGCACTCGCCGCAATGTGCGCCAAGCAGATCGGGCGCCCCGTCAAGCTGCTGCTGACGCGCCGCCAGGTCACCTTCACCAGCGGCCACCGTCCGGACACGCTGCAGCGGGTCGCGCTCGGCTCCGGCGCCGACGGGCGGCTCGCCTCCATCGTCCATCAGGGATTCTCCAGCTGCTCCGAGACCGATCCCTTCATGGAGCCGTTCTCCCGGCTGACCGCCGGACTCTACGCGGCCCCGAACCGCGCGCTGGCCCAGAAGATCGTCTTCCTCAACGTCAACCAGCCCACCAACATGCGCGGCCCGGGCGAGACCTCGGGCATGTATGCC
>CAXTTU010000310.1:2900-3956 GCA_964247225.1 uncultured Sphingomonas sp.
ATGGACGAGTTGGCCCACGTGCTGTCGATGGATCCGCTCGAGCTGAGGCGGCTGAACGAGCCGGCGACGGAGCCGATGACCGGCAAGACCTTCAGCTGCCGCCGCCTGCTCCAGTGCATCGACGCCGGGGCCGCGGCGTTCGGCTGGGAGAAGCGGCGGCAGACCCCGGGGACCTGGCGGGAGGGCAACCTGCTGGTCGGCCACGGCTACGCGTCCACGACCTACCCGCTCAAGGGCAGCCCCTGCCAGGTGCGCTGCCGCATCCGGTCGGGCGGGGCCATCGTCGTCGAGAGTTCGACCCACGACTTCGGCAACGGCATCGCGACGACGGCGCGGCAGATCGCCGCCGAGGCGCTCGGTGTGAGCTACGACGCCGTCACCTTCAACTACGCGGATTCCGACCTGCCGCCGGCGATGCAGACGGGCGGCTCGACCACCACGATGTGGATCGGCACCGCGACCAAGGAGGCGTGCGAACGGGTGTTGGCGGAGTTGCGCGCCCTCGGGGCGACGGCCGCCGCGGGCGAGCACGGGTTCGCGTCCGTCCTGCAACGTGCCGGGCGCGACCAGGTGGAGGCCACCGCCGAAGCCGGGCCGGACAAGGCGAAGGCCAAGAAGTTCTCGATGAACTCGTACGGCGCACACTTTTGCGAGGTCGCCGTCGACGCCGACACCGGCGTCACGCAGGTGCGCCGCTTCGTGAGCGCGATCAACTGCGGCCGCATCATCAACCCGAAGCTCGCGAAGAGCCAGTACATCGGCGCCGTGACGATGGGCATCGGCATGGCGCTGATGGAGGGCAACGAACTCGACCCGCGGAACGGGATGTGGGTCAACGCCGAACTGGCCGACTACCACGTCCCGGTCTACGCCGACACCCACGGCATGGACGTGGTCTGGCTGGAGGAGCCGGACCCGATCGCCAACCCGTTAGGCGCGAAGGGGCTCGGCGAGATGGGGCTGGTCGGCACGGCGGCGGCCATCGCCAACGCGGTCTTCAACGCCACGGGCCGGCGCGTGCGGGACCTGCCGATCACGCCGGACAAGCTCCTCTGA
>CAXTTU010000311.1:0-3955 GCA_964247225.1 uncultured Sphingomonas sp.
CCGGAGACGCAGCGAACGCGGCGGCGCGGGCACGACGGTGTCGACGCACCGGACGACCCGCTGTTCGAGGCGCTGCGCGCCAAGCGGCGCGAGCTGGCGCAGGCGGCGGGGGTGCCGCCCTATGTCGTGTTCCACGACTCGGTGCTCCGCGACATGGCGAGCGAGCGCCCGACGAGCCGGTGGGAGCTGGCGAGGCTGGCGGGCGTGGGCGAGCGCAAGCTCGACGCCTATGGGGATGCATTCCTGCAAGTGATCCGGGACGCGGGCTAGCTTTGCACCCGTGGAGCGGGCGGGTAGAGCCGCGCCATGACCCTCACGCTCCGCCGCCTGACCCCGACCATCGCCGTCGCGCCGCAGATCGACCCCGCCGACCTCCCCGCAATCGCGGCAGCCGGGTTCGTCGCGGTGGTCAACAACCGGCCCGATGGCGAGGAGCCGGGCCAACCCTCTGGCGAGGCGGTGCGCGCGGCGGCGGAGGCGGCGGGGCTGGCCTATGCGGAGGTGCCGGTAGCTAGCGGCTTCTCGCATGAGCAGATCGACGCGATGGCGGCTCTGCTCACCGAGGCCGGTGGGCCAGTGCTCGCCTTTTGCCGGTCGGGGACGCGCTCGTGCAATTTGTGGGCGCTTGCCGAGGCGAAGCGGGGCGGCGACGCGGACGCGCTGGTCGCGGCGGCAGCGAACGCCGGCTACGACTTGCGCGCGATCCGCCCGGTTCTGGAGGCGCTTGCGGAGAGCCGCGCGTGATTCGGTGGTTTGGCGCGATCGCCGCGTTACTTCTCTTGGCGGGGCTTGGCGCGGTCGTCGCCCGCAAGCGCCGCCCGGGCCGCATCGACGCGCCCGAGGATGCGATGCACGTTGCGGGCGAGGCGCTGAGCGGGTTCGAGCCCGTCTCGGCGGTGGTCGCCGAAGACGGCGCGGCGGCGCTGGTCGTCGGGCGCAGAGCCCGGGTAGCGGTGCTCCGCGCCGGACGCCACCGCGCCGCCGCCCGCGAGGTCGCGTGGAGCGCGGTTCACTCGACCCCGGGCGGGATCGTCGTCGAGGCGGGCGGACGGCTCGGTCGTGTAGCCCTGACGGGCGTCGACGCGCTGCATGTGCGCCAGCTGGTCGGGGCGGAGGACTCCGAACCTCCCAAAACCCCCCGTTCGCCCTGAGCGAAGTCGAAGGGCGGGCAAGCGCGGTGCGCGTTGCGGTGCTTCGACTTCGCTCAGCACGAACGGGGGGAGCACTCCTCCCCTATGCCGGCTCGTGCGCCTGCTCCGCCGCGTGGTTGACCCGCGTCTCGGCCAGCGCCGTTAGCTTGTCGTCCGTCGCCTTTTCCTCGGCGAGCGTCGCCTCGAACAAGCGGATCGCGTCGTCGTGGCCGAGCTCGCGCGCCCAGGCGATCAGCGTGCCGTAGCGCGTCATCTCGTAATGCTCGACCGCCTGCGCCGACGCGATCAGCGCAGCATCGAGCACGCGCTTGTCGGCGATCTCGCCCGCGACTTCGTTGGCTTCCTTGATGATCCCGTCGATCGCGGGGCAGGTCGCGCCCTTGGGTTTCTTGCCGAGCAGCGCGAACACCTGCTCCAGCCGCCGGATTTGCCCCTCGGTCTCCTGCAGGTGCGTGCGGAACCCTTGCTTCAGCTCGGCGGAAGTCGCCTTGTCGATCATCGTCGGCAGCGCCTTGGTGATCTGGTTCTCCGCATAATAGACATCTTCGAGCTGATGCTCGAACAGGTCGGCGAAGGTCTGAATATCCTTGCTGAACAAGCCCATGACATTGTCCTTTGTTAAACCGGTTGCGCCGCAAACGCCCCTCGGACGGGCGGGTTGCACGAAGTATGCATTTGCCCGCTGACAATCGCGAACGTCGCCGATAAGCTCGCGCAAACAAAGGCAAACGGGTGCGAGAGGCTGGCATGGCGAAGCAGGGACGGGTGGCGGCGGCACTGGCGTTGGCGGGGCTGCTGGCAGGGTGCGGCGATGGCGGGAGCAGCGGAGCGAGCACCGGAGCGACCGCCGCCGCGCCGACGCCCACCGCGACCGCCACCACCGCCGCGACATGCAGCCTTCCCGACCGGCAGAGCTGGGCATTGGCGCAGCTCAAGGAATGGTACCTGTTCCCCGACACGCTGCCCGCTGCGCTCGACGGGACGCCCTATACCACGCTCGGCGACTATGTGGACGCGCTGACCGCCACCGCGCGGGCGCAGCGCAAGGACCGGTATTTCACCTACGTCACCTCGATCGCGACCGAGAACGCCTATTACGCCTCGGGCTCCAGCGCCGGATACGGGATACGGCTCGCGCTCGACACCTCCAACCGGTTGTTCATCGCCGAAGCGTTCGAGGGCGCGCCCGCGCTGGCGGCGGGGATCGACCGGGGCGCGCAGATCCTCGCGATCGGCACGACGACCGCGGACGAGCAGACGGTGGCCGCGATTGTCGCGGCTTCGGGCTCGGCGGGCATCACGACCGCGCTCGGCCCCGACACGGTCGGGACGACGCGCGTGCTCCGCATCCAGGACGCGAGCGGCACGCGCGATGTGACGGTGAGCAAGGCGAATTACGACCTTGCCCCCGTCTCCACCCGCTATGGCGCACAGGTGATCACCGATGCGGGGCGCAAGGTGGGGTACATCAACCTTCGCACCTTCATCACCCCCGCGGAAGGAACGCTGCGCACCGCGTTCGCCTCGTTCAAGTCGGCGGGGGTGAGCGACGTGATCATCGACCTGCGCTATAACGGCGGCGGGCTGCTTTCCACCGCGCAGGTGCTCGCCAATCTGCTCGGCGGCAACCGCTCGACCACCGACGTGATCGACTATCAGACCTTCCGCCCGGAGAAGTTCGCTAACAACGTCACCGCGAACTTCGCGCCCGAGGCGTCGTCGGTCGCGCCCGCGCACATCGCGTTCATCGGCGCGGGCGGCACCGCGAGCGCGAGCGAGCTCGTCATCAACGCGTTCACGCCCTACCTCCACAAGTCCTCCGCGCTGATCGGCACCAACACCTATGGCAAGCCGGTTGGCCAGATCGCGATCGACCGCACGCAATGCGACGACCGGTTCCGCATCATCGCCTTTGCGTTGGAGAATGCGAACCATCAGGGCACCTACTATAATGGCCTCGCGGGCTATACCGAGGCGAGCTGTCAGGCGGGCGACGACATCGGCTATCCGCTCGGCGACCCGCGCGAGGCGTCGACCCGCGCCGCTTTGGACTTCGTCGAGGGCAAGACGTGCACGGCGATTCCGACCGGGCAGACCACGCAGTCGCTGGCGATGAAGCGCGAGCTGCTGACACCGGAGCGCCCGACCACCACCGCGCAGCGCGAGGTGCCGGGGTTGTTCTAGGGCTGAGTACCTGACCCTAATATTGTCACCCCGGGCTTGACCCGGGGTCCCGCTTCTCGCCGCCGTTTCAAAGAAGGAGCGGGACCCCGGCTCAAGGCCGGGGTGACGGCGGGAGACTGGTGGCTCGGATAAGGCAGCTACCCCGCCACAGGCGCGGGCTTGCCGTCCTCGCCCAGCGCGACATAGGTGAACACGCCCTCGGTGACCTTGTGCGGCTCGGCGAGACCCCGCGCGCGAGCCCAGGTCTCGATGCGGACCGCGACGGAGGTGTCGCCCTGATGCTCGACCGTGCAGAACACGCTCACATCGTCGCCGACCGACACGGGTTTGAGGAACTCGACCGCGTCGATCCGCACGGTGACGACGCGCTTGCCCGACAGCCCGGCGGCGAAGGTGCCGCCCGCCAGGTCCATCTGCGACAAGGTCCAGCCGCCGAAAATGTCGCCGCTGGCGTTGGCGTCGCGCGGCATCGCCACCGTGCGCAGATGCGCGCCGCCGGGCGGCGTGGTGAAGCTATCGCTCATCGCGCGCTCAGTCATTGTCGTGCTGGTCGAGCCGGTTGGGCGCGTCCCCGCCCGTATTGCCCTCCGCCTCGGCCTCGGCGATGCCGCTGGTCTCGA
>CAXTTU010000312.1:0-1909 GCA_964247225.1 uncultured Sphingomonas sp.
GCCCAGGGACTGTCGCAGTCGTAGAGCAGCCACTCGTCCGCGCGGAACGGTTCATGGAACCAGACCGCGTGGTCGAGGCTGGCGTTCTGCATCTTGTGCGTCGTCCAGTTGACGCCGTGCGGCAGCATCGCGGTGCCGAGCAGCGACATGTCGGACGCATAGGCGAGCACCGCGCGGTGGAGCGCCGGGTCGTCGGCGATGGGCGCGCAGATGCGGAACCAGCTCGATTGCGACGGCCCGGTCCTGACCGGCGCGTCCCAGTTCCGGGGCTTGGTGGGGCGGATCTCGATCGGGCGCGGGCGGAGGAAGAAGCGGCGCGTGCGCTCGGGCACGCGGTCGATCTGCTCCAGCCGCAGCTCGCGTTCGGAGCGGAGCGTTTCGGGCGGGGGCACATCGGGCATCGCGTCCTGATGTGACAGGCCCTCCTCGGGCATTTGGAATGACGCCGCCATGTTGAGGATCGGCTGCCCCTGCTGGCTGGCGATCACGCGCCGGGTCGCAAAGCTGCGCCCGTCGAAGTCGCGCACCACCCGGAAGATGATCGGGTGCTCCTCGCTGCCCGGCCGCATGAAATAGGCGTGGAGCGAATGGGCGTGCTTGCCGTCTTCCGTCGAGCGCTGCGCGGCCTGGAGCGCCTGCGCGATCACCTGCCCCCCGAACACGCGCCCCTCGCCGCCGGGCTGACGCGCGCCCCGGAACAGGTCGGTGTCGATCTGCTCGACATCGAGCAACGCGACCAACCCGGCGGCAAGCTCGGCGGGCGCGGTGTCGGGGGGCGTGTTGAGGTCCACCGGGCTTAGTAGCCCGCCGCGAGCGCCAGCCGGTCGGCGTGGAAGTTCGCGTCGCCGAACATCTCTGCCAGTACGCGCGCGCGCTTCATGTAGAAGCCGATGTCATACTCGTCGGTCATGCCGATGCCGCCGTGCATCTGGATGCCCTCCTGCACGCTGAGCGTCGTCGCCATGCCGGTCATCGCCTTGGCGACCGACACCGCCGCATCGGCGCGCGGGTCGGCGGCGTCGAGCAGTTGCTGCGCCTTGAGCACGGCGGCGCGGGCGACCTCCATCTCCGAATAGAGGTGCGCGGCGCGGTGCTGGAGTGCCTGGAAGCTGCCAATCGCGACGCCGAACTGCTTGCGCTGTTTGAGATAATCGACGGTCATGTCCGCCGCGCCCGCGCCGACGCCGAGCAGCTCCGCCGAAGCGCCCGTGCGTCCCGCGGCGAGCAGCCGCCCGAGCGGGTCGCGCCCCGCGTCGACCTCGCCGATCACCGCGTCTGCGTCGATCTCGACGCCGGCGAATTCCATCCGGGCGGCGAGGCTGGCGTCGGCGAGCCGTTCAGGGGTGGCGGTCAGCCCGGCGCTCTTCGGGTCGACCGCGAACAACGTCACGCCGTCCGCATCCTCGGGCGCGCCGCTTGTGCGCGCGGCGACGATGAGGAGGTCGGCGACGTGGCCGTGGGTGACAAACTGCTTGCGCCCGGTCAGGCGAAAGCCGTTGCCCGACCGCTCCGCCCTGAGCGACACGGCGGGACCGTGCTTCGCGCGTTCATCGATCGCCAGCGCTGCCACGGTCTCACCCGCGACGATGCCCGGAAAGTAGCGTTCCGCGTGCGCGGTGCCCTGCAATGCCGCGACCGCTGCGACCGCGGTGGCGAGGAAGGGCGAGGGGGACAGGTTGCGGCCGATCTCTTCGAGCACCACCCCCGCCTCGACATGGCCGAGCCCGAGCCCGCCCTGCTCCTCGCCGATCAAGATACCGGTGAAGCCCATCTCGGCGAACTGCTTCCACAAGTCGCGGCTGAAGCCGGTCGGGTCGTTCGCATCGCGAAGCTGGCGCAGGTGCGACACCGGCGCGTGCTCGGCGACGAAGCCGCGCGCCGTGTCGCGGAGCATGGTCTGGTCTTCGGT
>CAXTTU010000312.1:2009-3942 GCA_964247225.1 uncultured Sphingomonas sp.
GCCATGATCAGCTCGTGGCGGGTCTTGTTGAGCTCGGTGCCGTAATATTTCATCATCGACGGCTGCGCGGGGTGCGCACGCCCGGCCTTCAGCTCGTCGATGAAGCGCTCGGACATGGCGGTGAACGCCTTGGCGCGGACCTCGAACTGCGCGATTGCGGCGCGGAGCAGCGGGTCGGCTAGGCAGCCGTCCTGATCCAACCCGACCGTCGCGATCGCGCCCTCGATCAGCGGGTTGCCCCCGGTCTGGCCGAGCCCCATCCCGCTGATCATCTCGCGCTCATGCCCGAGCAGGTATTTGGCGACGTCCCAGCCCTTGTTCTCGTCATGGACGCGGTTCGCCTTGGGCACCTTCACCCCGTCCATGAAGGTTTCGCAGAAGGGGGAGTAGCCGCTGATCAGCAGGATCGGCTTGGTCGACACGCCCTCGCTGGCCATGTCGAACAGCACGAAGCTGATCCCGCCCTGCTTGGACGCCTTGCTGGTGCGGACGAGGCAGAAGATCCAGTCCGCCTTGTCGGCATAGCTGGTCCATACCTTTTGCCCATTGACGATGTAATGGTCGCCCGCGTCCTCCGCGCTCGCCGCCAAGCTGGCGAGATCGGACCCGGCGTTGGGCTCCGAATAACCCTGGCACCACCGGATCTCACCGCGCGCGATTGGGGGCAGGTGATCGAGCTTTTGTTCCTCCGTGCCATATTTCAGCAACGCGGGCCCGAGCATCGAGATGCCGAAGCTGTTGAGCGGATTGCGCGCCTTGATCCGCGCCATCTCCTCGCGAAGCACCTTCGTCTCCGCCGGAGAAAGCCCGCCGCCGCCATATTCGGCAGGCCAGTCGGGCACGGTCCAGCCGCGCGCGCCCATCCGGTCCATCCACGCCTTTTGCGCAGGCGTCAGCATCGATTGGTCGCGCCCGCCCCAGCACGCGTCCTTCTCCGTCCGCACCGGCTCGCGCATCTCGGGCGGGCAATTCTCTTCCAGCCAAGCGCGGGTCTCGGCGCGGAAGGTGTCGAGGTCGGTCATGGCGGTCAGCTCCCGGTGAGGTGGTGCGCGGCGCGCGCCACCGCGATGGCGGTGTGGTCCTGATAGCGGTCGGCGATCACCTGAACGCCAATCGGCAGCCCGTCCGCGTCGACGCCCACGGGGACGCTGGTCGCGGGCAGCAAGGGAAAGGTCGCGAGGCCGGGATAGGCGAGCTGCACCGCGAACGGCGTCGGCTCGCCGTCGATCAACAGCACGCGATCGGCGATCGGCGTGTCATCATGCGCAAAGGCGGTGGTGCCCAAGGCGGGCGCGATCACCGCGTCATACTGGCCGAACAGCCGATGCCAGGCGCGACGGCATGCCGCTTGCCGGTCGAGCAACTCACGCATCGGCACCGAAGGCGGCGTGGCGGGCGGCTCTCCGTTTGCCATCGCGACGGTGAGGATGCGGAGGTAATCGGCATGTTGGGCGACGAGATCGGGCAGCAGGTCGCTTCGCTCGTCGACCCGGGCCCCTTCCGCGGCAAACGCAGCGCCGACGCGCGCAACGGCACCTGCGATCGCGCGCGACGAGGCGGCAAGCGGATGGCGCGGGAGCAGCAGGATGCGCCACTCGCCAATCTGCCGCGGCGCTGGCCGGGGCAACGAGAGGTCGGCGGTGAGGTCGAGCGCCAGCGCGAGGTCATCGGGATCACGCGCCATCGGCCCGACGACGCCGAGATTGGGAGCCGCGCCCTGCGTACGGGGGAAATAATGCCCGTCGGAGTCGACGATGCCGAAGGTCGGCTTGTGCCCCCACACGCCGCAGAACGCGGCGGGCACGCGGATCGAGCCGCCGATGTCGGAGCCGAACTCCAGCGGCACGAACCCCGCCGCGAGCGCCGCCGCCGATCCGCCCGACGAACCGCCGCTGACCCGGTCGAGATCGTACGGGTTGCGCGTCCGGCCGTG
>CAXTTU010000313.1:0-3937 GCA_964247225.1 uncultured Sphingomonas sp.
AGGCGGCGATAGGTGGCGAGCGCCTGACCCACCACCTGGTCCATATTATAGTAGCGATAGGTGGCGAGCCGCCCGACAAAGCTCACATTCGCTTCCGCGATCGCCAGCGCCTCGTAGCGCTTGAACAGCCGCTGATTCTCCTCGCGCGGGATCG
Organism: uncultured Sphingomonas sp.; assembly: GCA_964247225.1. Lineage (GTDB taxonomy): Bacteria > Pseudomonadota > Alphaproteobacteria > Sphingomonadales > Sphingomonadaceae > Sphingomonas. Next base: position 155 of record CAXTTU010000313.1, read on the forward strand.
GGTAATAGGGGTCGCCCTCCGCGCGCGGGAACTCATAGGTGATGCTCGTCTTCGGGTTCACCTGCCCGGTGAGGTATTTATACTCGGTGATGCGGGTGTAAGGTGTCGCCTCGTCGGGGTAGTTCACCACCGCGACCGGCTGGAACACCTCCTGGTCGTGCGTCTCGTGCTGGAAGTGCAGGCTGCGGTAGGGCAGCTTGCCGAAGCGGTGGCCGAAATACTCGTCGATCGGGCCGGTATAGACGGTATGGTCGACACGCACGTCCTTCATCACGTCGGCGGCGTCGACGCCGGTCTGGACGGTAATGTTGGGGTGGTCGAGCATGTTCTCGAACATCGCGGTGAAACCGTTGAGCGGCATCGCCTGATAGGTGTCGGTGAAATAGCGATCGTCGGTGCTGGTCCGGGTCGGCACCCGCGCCGTCACCGCCTTGTCGAGCTCGCTCGGGTCGAGTCCCCATTGCTTGCGGGTATAGCCCTGGAAGAAGGTTTCGTAGAGCTCGCGCCCGACCGCGGAGACGACCACGTCGCGCGAGGTGCGGATGTCAGCGACCGGCTCCGCGCGGCTGGCGAGGAACGCCGCCGCCTGCTCGTCGCTGGTCAGGTCGAGCCCGTAGAGCTTGTTCAGCGTCGTGCGGTTGATCGGCATCGGCACCAGCTGGCCGCGCACGTCCGCGAGCACGCGATGCTCGTACTGCCGCCACTTGGTGAAGCGCGACAGATAGTCGAACACTTCCGCCGAATTGGTGTGAAAGATGTGCGGGCCATATTGGTGGATCAGCACCCCCGCCGCGTCGAGATGGTCGAACGCGTTGCCCGCGATATGGGGGCGGCGGTCGATTACCAGCACGCGTTTGCCCGATCCGGCAGCGAGCCGCTCGGCGAGCACGGAGCCTGCAAAGCCCGCGCCGACCACCAGTGCGTCGTAATGCGGGCGGTTCGAGCGGAGCGCGGGCGCGCGCCCGGTGTCGTTGGGCGTGTCGTTGGCGACGGTGCCGGCGGGGCGGCGGCGCGCTTCGGTGGCGCGCGCGATCTCGGTCTTCATGGCGGTATAGGTCCTGTCCCAGCTTTGGTTGGCGAGCAGCCGGTCGGCCGCGTCGCGCCACGCGCCCGTGCGGGGCATGGCCAGCGCCGCCTCGCACGCGGCGATAAAGGCGGGCGCGTCGGCGGCGATGCGCACCGCGTCGATGCCGCCATAATGGCGGACCACGTCGACGATCGGCGTCGACACCACCGGGCAGCCGCCTGCAAGATATTCGGGGGTCTTGGTCGGGCTGATGTACCGCGTCGCCTCGTTGATCGCGAACGGCATCATCGCGACGTCCCAGCCCGATAGGTACGCGGGGAGCTGTGCATAGTCCTTGCCGCCGAGCCAATGAATGTTGGCGCGCTGCGGCAAGCTCGCGGTGTCGATCTTCATCACCGGGCCGATCATCACCAGCGACCAGTCGGGCCGCGCCGCCGCGACCGCGTCAAGGAGCTCGAGGTCGAGCCGCTCGTCGATCACGCCGTAGAAGCCGAGCCGCGGCGTGGGGATGGGGGCTTGGTCGACCGGGTCCGCGATGCCCGCGCGCGCGGTCGCGAAATGCGCGACCTCGACCGCAGAGGGGAAGGGGTGGACATTGGGGTGGCTGCCGCGCTTTGCCTCATACAGGCTGTAGCCGCCGGTGAACACGACATCGGCGCGCGCGAGCAGCTGCTTCTCGCGCGACACGAGCTCGGGGTCCGCGCCCTTGAACGCGGCCAGCTCGTCCATGCAGTCATAAACCACCGCCGAGGCGGCGAGGTGGCGCGCGAAGCCCCACATCATCGGCGTATAGAACCACAGCAGCGGGTCGCCGCTCATCCGCGTGGTGGCGACGAAATGGTCGAGCAGCTCCCGCAACGCTGCTTCCTCGCGCGCGCGGTCCCATCCGGCGGGGATCTGCGGGCGGATCGCGACGACGTTCGCGCCGGCGTGGGGGAACACTTCCAGGAACGGCTGAGGGTAGTCGGTCGGCTGCGGCTCCTCCCAGAAGAACACGCGGCGGTCGGCGGCGAAGCGGCGCATCAGATGCTGCGGGCGCTGCGTCACGAAATCCCAGCGCAGATGCGAGAAACAGATCAGCGGCGGGACGGAATCGGTGCCGGACAGCGTGGGGGAAAAGCCTGATCCGTGCACCTGTGACTCCTTGCTGAATGAACCCGCCACGCGCGAACGATTGGTAAGCGCTTTTCGATCCTTTACACGGCAGGCCAACCTATGTCGTTGCTTTGCAGCAATCGGCAGCGCGTCAAGGTCGGACAGCCGGAACCGGGCCTGACTTGCGCGAAATCGCGGTGATTGCGATGATTTATGTTGGTCTTTTTAGGAGGCACGCCGTTGAGATTGGGACGGGGCAGGGTGATCGGCGGCGTGCTCGGGCTGCTCGCGGCGGCCTGCTCGCCGCTGCGGACGTTCAACGCGGTCGTGCCCAAGGACGGCGGCGTGCGGCTGGTCGCGCGCGACGCGGCGTTCGGCCCCGACCCGCGCCAGCGCCTCGACGTGTACGCGCCGCGCGGGGCGGGCGGAGCGCTGCCGGTGATCGTGTTCTTCTATGGCGGGTCATGGAACTCGGGGACGAAGCGCGGTTATGCGTTCGTCGGCCGGGCGCTTGCGGCGCAGGGGTTTGTAGTGGCGGTGCCCGACTACCGGTTGGTGCCGCAGGTGCGCTTCCCGGCTTTCCTGCAAGACAATGCCGCCGCGGTGCGCTGGGTGCGGGTTCACGCGGCGGAGCTCGGCGGGGACCCCGACCGCGTGGTGCTCGCCGGCCACTCGGCGGGCGCGTACAATGCGGCGATGCTGGCGCTGGACCCGCGATGGCTCGGCGCGGACCGGCGCTATGTGCGCGGGTGGATCGGGCTGGCGGGGCCTTACGACTTCACCCTCGACGGGCCGGTGACGCGCGCGACGTTCGGTGACGCGCCCGACCCAAGGCTGACGCAGCCGGTGACGTTCGCGGGCGCGGGTGACCCGCCGGCCTTGCTGGCGACGGGAGACAAGGACACGCTGGTCCAGCCGCGCAACAGCGACGCGCTCGCGGCGCGACTGGAGTCGGCGGGGGTGCGGGCGGAGCGGCGGCGCTATCCGGGGGTGGGCCATGTCGGGCTCCTCACCGCGGTGGCGAAGCCGTTCCGGGGGCGAGCGCCGGTGCTGGCGGACATGGCGGCGTTCGCGCACGAGGTGACGCGATAAGGCGCAAACAAAAAGGCGACCCCGTAGGATCGCCCTTATTTGGTGCAGTCAAACTGCTTGTTAACAGCCAGCCTGCGATTTCTGAACGCCGCTGAGATGCTCGCTCCGAGACGGCTGGTCAAGCGGGTAATCGCATCCGCATCGGAGATTTCCTCCAGCTGATATGGCGCAAGTTTCCGCTTTCGTTCCGCCTCGCGCGAGGGCAGAACCGGGCGCGGGGCCGCTCGGCGGCGCGGGAGACGGGGCAGGCAATGGCGAAGCGGCGGCTGGGGCTCGACATCGGCACAAACAGCATCGGCTGGTGCCTGACGGAGTATGACGACGAGCACACGTCCGGCACGCGCATAATCGACATCGGCGTCCGCATCTTCTCGAATGGGCGTGAGCCACCCAAGAACGGGGGTGAAGGTCTGCCACTCGCCGCTGCTCGTCGCTTGGCCCGCGGGATGAGGCGTCGGCGGGATCGTTACATCGGGCGGCGGTCGGCGTTCATGGACGCGCTGGTCGAGCACAAGCTGATGCCCGCCGACGCGGACGAGGCGAAGCTGCTCGCCGACCTCGACCCGTAC
>CAXTTU010000314.1:0-3886 GCA_964247225.1 uncultured Sphingomonas sp.
CGTCCGACCGCTTGCAATAATAGCGCCCGTCCTGGCCCGCATAGACGCGCTCGTCGGCGCTGACGACGCGCTCCTGATAATTGCCCGGGCGATAGTCGCGTGCGGGGTCATAGCCCTCGTCACGGTCGTCGCCGGCGCGCGGCGCATAGCCCGGCTGCGGGGCATAGCCACCCTGCGACGGATAGCCGCCTTGCGTTTGATAGCCGTCCTGCGACTGATAGCTCCCCTGCGGCGGATAGGGGTTGGGCGCATAGCCGCGATCGTCGCGATAGCCGCGTTGATCGTCGGACGCGCCATAGCCCTGACTTCCGTAGCCCTGGCTACCATAGCCGCCGCCGTAACCGCGCCCGGAGCGCTGGCGGGCGGCGTCGTATATCGCCTGCTCCCGGCGATAGATCTGCGTTTCGCGGTCATAGCGCTGCTGCGCCTGTCGGAAGCGCTGTTCCTCCGCACCGGTCTGCGCGAGCGCGGGGGCGGCGACGGAGACGGCGGCGCTGGCCGCCAGCAGGGCGAGGCGGAATGACATGGGCGATCCTTTTCGCTGAACTAACCTGTGGCAGCTATACCGGCGGCGCGGCGCATGGTTCCTGAACGGGGGCGTAGGCGCGTTCAGCCTGCGGGACAGTCCCCGACCCGCGCGCCCGTCATCGCGCCCGCAAAGCCCATCGTGCCGTTCTCGCCATGCGCGAAGGTGGCGAAGCGCAGGTCGTAGCTGGTCGCGGTATAACGCCCGGTGAGGCTGAGCGAGCCGGGCGCGCGTCCTTCGTCGGACGCGGGGCAGGTGCCCGCGATGTCAACCTTGTTGCCCGCGACGCCGGTCTTCGTGAGCGTGCAGTCCCCTTGAAGGTCGCGCGCGAGCCAGCGCGCGGGAGCGGCGGCATCGGCCGGGGTGAGGCAGACGGTCTCGCTGGTCGGCGGCGACACGGGCAGCTCGTTGAGCGCCCGCCCGTCGAGCGACGCGGCCGTGGGCGTGTTGGTGAACCGCCACAGGCCGGGGCGCAGGGGTGCGGACGGCGCGGCGGCGAGGAGCAGGACGATGAGGGGCAAACGAAACAAGACAATCTCCCGATTCCGAGTTGCGAGACTCGACGTTGCAGGTAAGCTAACCTACGATGTTTCCTGCTTGGGGGATGCATGGCCGAATCCGACCGATACTTGCGAGTAGGTTATTTGAATGTCGTGGCCACGCCGCATCCGACTGGCGTGTACGAGCGCCTGTTTAGGGCGATTGCCAACACGCCAACGAAGTTTTGGGGTGACAACACCGCGGCGATCACGCCCATCAGAGCTCGCACGGGTGCAGAGTACCTCTTTACCGGACAGATCTTAACTTGGGTTGAAATAGATCCCCGATCACCAGCTGTGGATAAACGACGGCTTGAAGAAGTAGCATTAAGCCCTGATGCTCGCAGGCTAACAAATGCGCTTGGCTTCAATAGCAAAGTGTTCCGCTTCGTTCTGGATACGAGCAATCACATCATAAGCTTCGAGAGCCGCAACGAAAGTGAACAGAGGCTTTCTCCTAGGCGCGCGCAGTCCATCTTTGAACGTCTACTATCGCCAAACTTGCTTGGGCCGCAGGCGGAGACGGTCGATGTGACTATAATGCCTGAAGATGATGCACTCGCGCGAGTTCTTAATATTGGCAGGTTAGACAGGGTCACTATTGTTATAAAACGGCCGAATGCTGACGATGTGACTGATGAGACCCATGAGGTCCTCGCAGATCTCGCAGCACAGAATGCAAAGCGTGAAGAGATTACATTGATACGTGCTCCGCAGACCGACGGACTTGAGCTAAGTGGTACTAATCAGAAGCTTGCACGAGTGGCTTCCCACAACGGTCACGTCACTGCCAAGGGCCGGAGAGCAGACGGTGAGCCAGATGTCCGATCCACCAAAGAGTACCCAAAGGTCGACGAGATTTTGGTACCGGCCGGTACGACTTTTCTCTCGCGTTTGGCAGATGCTGCGCTCGCGCTTCGGCCGCGCAGGCCGCGCCGCTGAGCCATTAAAGATCTATTGGCGAGTTTATGGAGGCGTAGGAGCTCTCATTTTCTCTCCTTATTTCTGGACAGCTGTCGCACTTACTTTGATTTGTCGACGATACTGGACTAAAATAGATATTTTCGATGGTCGCAAGACCATCGAACTCTCGATCGCAATTTTACCCGGTTTGATGGCTTTTTCTGCCGGAGGTATGGCAATCCTGCTTGCCTTTTCTGGGGATCGTTTTCTGAAAGCTATCCGTCAGAAAGGGAAAGATGACTCTCTCTTTATGAAATCCGTCGTTAGTTTCTTCCACTTTCTGTTCGTTCAAACCTTAGCGTTATGCTTTGCTCTTATATCTAAAGCGTATGAAGACTCTGATACCCTAGCAGGTATAGCGTTCTTCCTGTTGTGCTATGGAATCGTTTCCGTCACCGCCGCCGCGGCTATGCTGCTCAACATAGCCCGCGTGTTCAACATTGCCGAAGACTAATGAGCATCGAAGTGAGTGGGATGTAGCGCGATTGGACCTGCCTTCATCCCACCGTCACAAAGCTGTCCATAACCCGCTTCCGCCCCGCCTGATCGAAGTCGATCTCCAGCTTGTTGCCCTCGATCTCTGCCACCATGCCATGCCCGAACTTCTGGTGGAACACCCGCATCCCGACCGACACGTCACTTCGGCCCTTGTTGCCGAGGCTGACCGACGGGGCGCGGCTTTCCACCACGCGGGTGGGGGCGGCGCTGAACGTGCGGGCGCCCCAGTCGCCGCCGGGCTTTTTCGGGTCGAGCGTGCCACCCCCAAGGTTTCCCGCCGCGCGCTGCCAGCCGGGGCCCCTCCCGGTCCCGCGCGACACGTCGGCGAAGGGGTCGGCCCGCTCGCTCCAGTTGGCGCGCCATAGCGACTCGCCGCCGGTCATCGAGGTCTCGGCGTCGATATGCTCGGGCGGCAGCTCGCCGACGAAGCGCGACGGGATGCTCGACGTCCATTGGCCATAGATGCGGCGGTTGGCGGCGTGGAGGATATACGCGCGACGACGAGCGCGCGTAATCGCGACATAGGCGAGGCGGCGCTCCTCCTCCAGCGACCGCGTACCGCCCTCGTCGATCGCGCGTTGCGACGGGAACAGGCCTTCCTCCCACCCGACCAGGAACACGGTGTCGTATTCCAGCCCCTTGGCGGCGTGGATGGTCATGATCGTCACCTGCGGCTCCTGCCGACCGCCTTCATTGTCCATCACCAGGCTGACATGCTCGAGGAACGCGCCGAGCGACTCATATTCCTCCATCGCGCGGACGAGCTCGTTGAGGTTCTCCAGCCGCCCGGCCGCTTCCGCCGACTTCTCCGCCTGCCACATCGCGGTATAACCCGACTCGTCGAGCAACTGGCGTGCGAGTTCCGGGTGAGGCAGGTCGCGCGCCATGTCGCGCCAGCGGTGGATATCGCCGACAAGGCTGCCGAGCGCGCGCCGCGCCTGCGGGGTCAGCTCGTCGGTGTCGAGGATGCGCGCGGCGGCGACGGTCAGCGGCTCGTTCGCGCGCCGGGCGAGCTGATGCAGCTTGGCGATCGCCTTGTCGCCCAAGCCGCGCTTGGGAACGTTGACGATGCGCTCGAAGGCCAAGTCGTCTGCCGGCTGGTTGACGATGCGCAGATAGGCGAGCGCGTCGCGGATTTCGGCGCGCTCGTAGAAACGAAAGCCGCCCACGATCTTGTACGGCATGCCGACCGCGATGAAGCGGTCCTCGAACTCGCGCGTCTGGTGCTGCGCGCGGACCAGGATGGCTACATCGTCCAGCGACTTGCCGTTGCGCTGCGCCGCCTCGATCTCCTCGCCGACGCGGCGCGCCTCCTCGGGGCCGTCCCAGACCCCGAGCACGCGGACCTTGTCGCCGGCGT
>CAXTTU010000315.1:0-3878 GCA_964247225.1 uncultured Sphingomonas sp.
GAGGCACACTCCACCGCCACAGATTTACGCCCTGTCGCCCGCGCAGGGACGTGCGCAGCGGGTGCCTGCCCCGACCTATGCGCCCGCTTTCGTGCCGCTCGCCCGGGCGGCTCGGCCTGCTGTCGCCCCGCGCCCGAACGTGCTGCCGGTCGCCGCGCCCCAGTCCTTCGCGGTCGTACGCCCCGCGACCCCGACGGTCGCGCAACGGTTCAGTTTCCATGATGAGGCTCTGACTGCGCGACCGCACCGGCACGAGCCGGCTTTTCCCGTCGAGGCGCAGGCGCTTCCTGTCGCTCGAAGCCACGCACCCGTCTCACCCCGGACGGTTGCGGAGTTAGTGCCACTCCGTCCCACGCTGAGCCGGTTCGAGCACGGCACGCCCAGGCCCGAGCGGATGACCGTCGCGCGGGACGCGGACGTTCCACGAGCCGCCCCACGCGGCGCCGCATCCCCAGCCCGAGCACCACGCCGAGCCGCATCCGGAGCACCACGATCAGCCGCACCACGAGCCCGAGCACCATGGCGGGGGCGGGCATGAGCACCACTAGACGCGCCGCCCGCGCGCTGCTCGGCGTAGCGGCGCTGAGCCTCCCCCCGCCGTCCGTAGCCGCGCCGCCTGCCTCGCCGCTGCTGCTCGCCGACCGGCTGACCTGGGGCGCGGACGCCGCCTCGGTCGCCGCGCTCCGCCGTGAGGGGCTGAACCGCTGGCTCGACGCGCAGCTTCGCGCCCACGGCGACGCGCCGCTCCCCCCGGCGGCACAGGCGCAGGTCGATGCTATGCGGATCACGCGAGAGCCAATGGCGGCGCTGGTGGTCGAAATCGACGCGCACAACCGCGCCGCCAATGCGCTGACCGATCCCGTGCAGAAGCAGGCCGCGCGCGACGCGTACGGCAAGGAGCTGAACGACCTCGCCCGCGAGGCGCAGGCGCGTTCGCTGCTGCGCGACCTTTATGCGCCCGACCAGCTGCGCGAGCAGATGACCTGGTTTTGGGTCAACCACTTAAACGTCCAGGCGGGCAAGCGCGACATCCGCGCGATGGTCGGCGATTATGAGGACGCCGCGATCCGTCCGCGCGCGCTCGGCCGATTCCGCGACCTGCTCGAGGCGACGCTCCGCCACCCGGCGATGCTTCGCTACCTCGACAACGACCAGAACGCCGCCGGGCACATCAACGAGAACTACGCGCGCGAGCTGATGGAGTTGCATACGCTCGGCGTCGGCTCGGGCTATACGCAGGGCGACGTGCAGGAGCTGGCGCGGGTGCTGACCGGCGTGGGCGTGAGCCTGAAGCCGGATGCCCCCAGGCTCAAGCCCGCGCTCCAGCCGCTCTACGTCCGCGCGGGGCTGTTCGAGTTCAACCCGGCGCGGCACGATTTCGGCGACAAGGTCCTGCTCGGCCACACGATCAAGGGGTCGGGCTATGCGGAGGTCGGGCAGGCGCTCGACATCCTCGCCGCCGCGCCCGCGACCGCGCGGCACCTCTCGCGCCAGATCGCGGAGTATTTCGTCGGCGACGATCCGCCCCCCGCGCTGGTCGATCGGATGACGGCGACGTGGCAGCACAGCCACGGCGACATTGCGGCGGTGCTGCGCACGATGGCGCGCTCGCCCGAGTTCACGGCGTCGCTCGGGCGCGACTTCAAGGACCCGGTTCATTACGCGGTGTCGGCGGTGCGCGCGGCCTATGACGGGCGCGTGGTGCTCAACGCCGCGCCGATCGCCGGCTGGCTGCAACGATTGGGCGAGCCGCTTTATGGGCACGAGACGCCCGACGGCTATCCGCTGGGCGCGGCGGCGTGGACCGGGCCGGGGCAGATGGAGACGCGGTTCGAGATCGCGCGGCAGATCGGCGGCGGCCCGGCAGGGCTGTTCAAGCCAGCGGACGCCGCCGCGCCCGAGCAACCCGCCTTTCCGCAGCTGCAGAACGCGCTGTTCTACGACGCCCGCGCGGCCACTCTCGCGCCCGCGACGCGCGCCGCGCTCGATCAGTCACGCTCATCGCAGGAATGGAACGCGCTGTTCCTGTCCTCGCCCGACTTCATGCATCGCTAGGGAGCCACGCCATGCACCGCCGTGATCTGCTGAAGCACGCCGCCTTGCTCGCGCCGCTGGTGGTCGCGGGCCGCGCGTTCGCCGCGCCTGCCGCGGGCGGCACGCGGCTGTTGGTGGTGTTCCTGCGCGGTGCTTACGACGCGGCCAACATCGTCGCGCCGGTGGGGAGCGACTTCTACCATCAGGCCCGGCCGACGATTGGGCTCGCCAGGCCCGACGCGGCCAACCCCAATGCCGCGCTGCCGCTCGACGGCGATTGGGGACTGCATCCGGCGCTCAAGGAGACGATCTACCCGCTATGGCAAAGGCGCGAGATCGCGTTCGTGCCGTTTGCGGGGACGGACGACCTCAGCCGCAGCCATTTCGAGACGCAGGACACGCTGGAGCTCGGCCAGCCGGTCGGCGGCTCGCGCGACTATCGCTCCGGGTTCATGGCGCGGCTGGCCGCGATGCTTGCGCAGGACAAGCCGATCGCCTTTACCGATCAGCTGCCGCTGTGCTTCCGGGGCGGGCCGACGGTGCCCAACATCGCGCTGGGCGGCGGGGGCAAGCCGACGATCGACGCGCGCGCGCAACAGCTGATCGAGGCGATGTACGGCGGCAAGGACGGGTTGGCGGGCTCGGTCCGCGAGGGCTTCGCGGTACGCGAGGCGGTATTCCAGTCGCTATCCGAGGAGATGCAGGCCGCCAGCCGCGGCGCGGTCAGCGCCAAGGGATTCGAGCTGTCCGCGCGGCGGATCGGGCGGCTGATGCGCGACCAGTTCAACCTCGCCTTTCTCGACGTCGGCGGGTGGGACACGCACGTCAACCAGGGCGGCGCGCAGGGCTATCTGGCGGGGCGCATCGGCGAGCTGGGCCGCGGGCTCGCGGGCTATGCGGATGAGATCGGCGCGGAAGCGTGGCGGAACACCACGGTCGTGGTCGTCTCCGAGTTCGGGCGCACGTTCCGCGAGAATGGCGACCACGGCACCGACCACGGGCACGGCAGCGTGTATTGGGTGATGGGCGGCGCGGTGCGCGGCGGGCGCATGGCCGGGCCGCAGGTGGCGCTGTCGCCCGCGACGCTCAACCAGGCGCGCGACTTGCCGGTGCTGACCGACTATCGGGGGCTGATCGGCGGGCTCGTTGCGCGGCAATACGGGCTGGGCGCGGACCGGCTGCAGCGCCTGTTCCCGAACGCGAAGCCGGCAACGCTGGAACTGATCTGACCGGGGGTCAGATGCCCTCCCGCGCCACCTCGCGCCCTTCCACTTCCAGCGCGCGCGCGAGATCGGCAGCGCAGGCGTCCGCCGCCGCCGGATCGGCGCTGCGGACGACGAAGTTCGCGCCCACCCGCCCGTGGCGGAAGAACGGGTAGCTGCCGATCGCCACGCCCTCATGCGCGCGCTCCGTCCGCGCGAGCAGCTCGGCGACCTCGCTCTCGGCGACCCAGCAACCGACGGTCCGGCTCACCACCGGTCGCCCGCCCTCCAGCGTCCCCGTCAGCGTGTCGAGCATCCCCGCCGTGATGTTCGGCACCCCCGCCATGATGAAGACGTTGCCGAAGCGGATGCCCGGCGCGCCCGACACGCGGTTGTCGATCAGCGTCGCGCCGTCGGGCACCCGCGCCATCCGCGCGCGCACTTCGGTCAAGCCGCCGCGTGTGGCGTAATAGCGCTCCAATGCTTCCATCGCGCGGGGGTGGTGAACCACGCCGACGCCGAGCGCTTCCGCAATTGCGTCCACGGTGATGTCGTCATGCGTCGGGCCAATGCCGCCGGTGGTGAACAGGTAGTCGTTGCGCGCGCGGAGCTGGTTCACCGCCTCGACGATCGCCGCCGTCT
>CAXTTU010000316.1:0-3873 GCA_964247225.1 uncultured Sphingomonas sp.
CGGTGTCGATCGACGGGCGCGGCAGGCTGCCGGTGATCTCGTTCGCCTCCTGCTCGTACTGCATGAAGACGAGGTTCCAGATCTCGACGAAACGGTCGCCATCCTCGTCCGGCGATCCGGGCGGGCCACCGGGGATGTGCTCGCCATGATCAAAGAAGATTTCCGAACACGGCCCGCACGGGCCGTTCTCGCCCATCGCCCAGAAATTGTCCTTGGTCGGGATGCGGATGATGCGGTGTTCGGGCAGGCCCGCGATCTTGCGCCACAGCTCGAACGCCTCGTCGTCGGTATGATACACGGTGGCGGTCAGCCGGTCGGGCGACAGACCCCAGTCGCGGGTCAGCAACGTCCAGGCATGGTTGATCGCCTGTTCCTTGAAGTAATCGCCGAACGAAAAATTGCCCAGCATCTCGAAAAACGTATGGTGCCGCGCCGTATAGCCGACATTGTCGAGGTCGTTATGCTTGCCGCCCGCGCGGACGCATTTCTGTGAGGAAGTGGCGGTCTTGTACGGCCGCGTTTCCAGCCCGGTGAACACGTTCTTGAACGGCACCATGCCGGCGTTGACGAACATCAGCGTCGGGTCGTTTTGCGGGACCAGCGGCGCACTGGGCACGATCTGGTGCCCCTGGCCCGCGAAATAATCGAGAAAGCCGCGGCGGATGTCGTTGGTCGAGGTCATGCCAGCGGCTTAGGCGACGCGCCGGGCGCGCTCAAGCGGGCGGGGCGATCACCGTCAGCGCGCACGGCTCGACGGCGAAGCGGAGCGGCATGGCGAGATGCGCGACTTCGCCGTCGACCGCCACCGACACCGCGCGGCTCCGGCCGGAAACGGTGAGCTCGGGCGTATCGGCAATCGTGGCGAAGTCGCGTTCCGGGTCCGCGCGACCGAGCATCGTCCGCGCCGCGAAGCCGAGCAGCGCCACCCGATGACGGCTTCGAATCGCGAACACCGACAGCTTTCCATCGTCGAGCGCCGCGCGCTCGCCGACATGCCCGGGCTCCAGCCGGTAGCGGTTGTTGCCGACGAACAGCATCGGCGTCACCACCTCGCGGTCGAGCCCGCTGACCCGCAGGCGCAAGCGATGGTGCCGCATCCGCTTCAACGCAGCGAGGGCGGCGGGCACGGCGGCCAGCTTCTTCCATCGTGCGCCCTCGGGCACGCCGCCCGCGTCGCGAAAGCGGATCATCGCGGGGTAGAAGCCGACACACGCATTGTTGACGAACGCCCGGCCGTTGACGCGCGCGAGGTCGATGCGGCGGCGCTGGCCCTCCGCGATCACCCGCGCCGCGCGGGGTAGGTCGGCGGGGATGCCCAACTCGCCCGCGAGGTGATTGCGCGTGCCGAGCGGCAGGATGCCGAGCGCGGTCCCCGTCCCCGCGAGCACACCCGCCGCGCAGCCAAGCGTGCCGTCGCCGCCGCCGACCACGATCAGCCGCGCACCCGCGAGTTCGCGGGCGCGTTCCGCGACCGCTTCGCCGGAGAGCAACTCCAGCGCGACCGCCACCCCCACCTCCGCGAACGCCGCCTCGATCTCGGCGCCGAGCCGCTTCCCGCTTGCCTTGGCGGTGCCCCCGCCCGCGTTGACGAGCACCGGGATAGAGACGCTCACACCGGCTGCTCCAGCGAGCGCGGGGGTTCGCTGAACCAGCGGGGGCCCGCCCCGGTCATGCGAAAGCAATCCTCCAGCCGCACGCCGAACTTGCCCGGCAGGTACAGTCCCGGCTCGTCGGAAAAGCACATGCCGATGTCGAGCGGCGTGGCTTCGCCGTGGACGAGGTTGACCGGCTCGTGCCCATCGAGCCCGATACCATGGCCAGTGCGGTGCGACAGGCCGGGGAGCTTGTAGCCGGGGCCGTAGCCGAGCGAGGCGTAGTAGCCGCGCACCGCATCGTCGACGCTCCCCGCCGCCGCGCCCAGCTTCGCGGCGGCGAAGGCGATCTGCTGCCCGCGCTGGACCTGCCCCCAGACCGTGCGCTGTTCCTTGCTCGCCGGGCCGTGAACCCAGGTCCGCGATATGTCGGACTGGTAGCCCTGTACGGTGCAGCCGCAATCCATCAGCACCACCTCGCCCTCCGCGACGCGATGGACCTGCTTGCTGCCATGCGGATAGGCGGACGCCTCGCCGACCAGCACCAGCGCGAACTCGGGGACGCCGCCGAGCCTGGCCGTGGCGGCGTTCATCAGCGCGGCGATGTCCGCGCCCGTCATCCCCGCTTCGACGCGCGGGTGCACCCAGCGGTACGCGGCGATCGTCACGTCGGTCGCGGCCTGCATCAGCGCGAGCTCGGCGGGGGTCTTGCGCATTCTGACCGCGCGCACGACCGGGTTGGCGCTGACCAGCCGCGCCTCGGGCAGCGCGCGGCGGAGGCCGTCGACCGCGAAGAAGCGCACCGTTTCCTCAATGCCGATCGAGTAGCCGGCCAGCTTGCGGTCGCGGAGCACGCCCGCGATGAGCCGCGTCGGGTCCTCATCCTCCTGCCATGTCCTGACCTCGGCGGCGACGGCGAGCGTTTCGCGCACGCTCGGCTCCTCGAAGAAAGGCGTGACCAGCACCGGCTCGCCCTCGACCGGCAACACCGCCGCGGTCAGCCGCTCGCTCCGACCCCAGCGCACCCCGGTGAAGTAGGTCAGCGACGATCCCGATTCGACCAGCACCGCCCCGAGACCCTGCGCGCGCATCAACGCCTGCGCGCGTGCGAGTCGCGCTTGCCGCTCCGCCACGCCGATCGGAGCGACGCCGGTGGTGAGGTCGCGCAACCCCACCAAATCCGACTCCGCCGCCCGCGCAACGCTGCCCGCCAGCGGCGCGAGCGCGGCGGCGAGGAGGAGAGAGCGACGTGTCGGGGTCATCGCGCCAGACTAGGGCGCTTGACCGCGTGGCCGCAATCCCCTTGGCATGGCGACGTAAACGGGGACAAGCACATGGCCAACCGCCTCACCTTCTGGACCGTCGTCGCGCTCGTGCTAGGCGTAGCGACGGGCTGGATCACGCACGTCGTCATCGACGACGGGAGCAAGGCGGCGGCGGAGCGCCTGACCGGCATCGCGGGCTATCTCTCCATCCTGACCCAACTGTTCCTGCGCCTCATCAAGATGATTATCGCGCCGTTGGTCTTCTCGACGCTGGTGGTCGGCATCGCGCATATGGGCGGCGGCGCGGCGCTGGGGCGCGTGGGGCTGCGCTCGCTGGCGTGGTTCATCGGCGCGAGCCTCGTGTCGCTGACGCTGGGGTTGGTCCTCGTCCACCTGTCGCAAGGACTGGCCGATGCGCTAGGTGTCCATACCGCCGCGCTGACCCCGCCCGCGGGCGAGGCGACGGGCGTCGACCGTAGCGCGTTCGATCTCGCCAAGTTCGTGACGCACGTCGTCCCGTCCTCGATCGTCGACGCGATGGCGCAGAACGAGATCCTGCAGATCGTCGTCTTCTCCGTGTTCCTCGGCGTAGCGATCACCGCGATCGGCGACGCGGCCGCGCCGCTGGTCCGCGCGGCGGAGGCGCTGGCGGCGGCGATGCTGCAGGTTACGAACTACGTCATGCGGTTCGCGCCGGTGGCGGTGTTCGCGGCGACCGCGGCGACGCTGACCGAGCGCGGCGCGGGCGTCATCGGCCAGCTCGCCTGGTTCATGGGCAGCTTCTACCTGTCGCTTGCCGTCCTGTGGGCGGTGCTGATCGGCGTCGCCTTTGCGATCCTGGGCGCGCGCGCAGGCAAGCTTGTGCGGCTGATCGGCTCGCCCTTGCTGCTGGCGTTCACCACCGCCTCGTCCGAGGCCGCCTATCCGCGCACGCTGGAGGCGCTGGAGCGGTTCGGCGTGCCGCCGCGCATCGCCAGCTTCGTGCTGCCGCTCGGCTATTCGTTCAACCTCGACGG
>CAXTTU010000317.1:0-3316 GCA_964247225.1 uncultured Sphingomonas sp.
GTGAGGTGTCGGCGGGGGACCTGTTCGTGGCGCTGACGGGCGAGGCGACCGACGGGCACCGCTTCGTCACGCAGGCCTTCGCGAACGGGGCGGCGGGGGCGGTGGTGTCGCAGTCCGTGGAGGGCGCGCACGTCCTCGTCCCCGATACCTTTGCCGCCCTGCAGGCGATCGCCGGTGCGGCACGGGCGCGGTCCGCTGCCAAGGTGATTGGCGTCACCGGATCGGTCGGCAAGACGAGCACCAAGGAGGCGCTGTGGGCGGCACTCGACCGGAGCGCGCCGGGCCGGGTGCATCGCTCGGTCAAGAGCTACAACAACCACACCGGCGTGCCGCTCAGCCTCGCGCGGGTGCCTGCCGATGCCGAGTTCGCGGTGTTCGAGATGGGGATGAACCATGCGGGCGAGTTGGCGGCGCTGACCCGGCTGGTGCGCCCGCACGTCGCGCTCGTCACCGCGATCGCGCCGGCGCATACCGAGTTTTTCTCGGGCGAGGAGGCGATCGCAGACGCCAAAGCGGAGATCTTTCAGGGGCTGGAGCCGGGCGGCGTTGCCATTATCCCCGCCGACAGCCCGCATCGCGCGCGCCTCACCGCCGCCGCCGAACCCCATGCCGCACGGGTCATGACGTTCGGCGCGGCAGAGGACGCGGACGTGCGGCTGATCGAGTCGGTGCGGATGGGCACGGGCACGTTCGTCACCGCGCGGCTCGGCGAGCGCGAGGTGAGCTTCACCGTCGCGCAGCCGGGCGCGCATCAGGTGTCGAACGCGCTCGCGGTGCTGGCGGCGGTGGATGCGGTCGGGGCGGACCTCGCGCTCGCGGGGCTGGCGCTGGCCGAGCTTGAGGGGCTCGCCGGGCGCGGCGCGCGGGTGCGGGTGGCGGTGCCGGGCGGCGAGGCGCTGGTGATCGACGAAGCATACAACGCCAACCCCGCCTCGATGCGCGCCGCGCTCGATGTCCTCGCGCAAGAGCCGGCGCGGCGCGTCGCGGTGCTGGGCGCGATGTACGAGCTGGGCGAGCGTTCGCCCGAGTATCACGCCGAGCTTGCCGGACCGGTCAGAGACGCGCGCGTCGAGCGGCTGGTGCTGGTCGGCGAGCAGATGACGCCGCTCGCCGAGGTGCTTGGAAGCCAAGTCGATCTCCTCCATGTCCCGGACGCAGCCGCCGCACTCGATGCCGTCCGTGCGGGCCTTGCCCCCGGCGACGCGGTGCTGGTCAAGGGATCGAACGGCATCGGCCTGTCCCGCGTCGTGGCCGCGCTGGCGGCGGGAGAGGCCTGATGCTGTACCTGCTGGCGAAGGCGCTCGGTTTTCCGGGGCTGCTCAACCTCATCCGCTACCAGTCCTTCCGCACCGGCGCGGCGGTGGCGACCGCGCTGTTCCTCGGCCTCCTCATCGGGCCCAAGTTCATCGGCTGGCTGCGCGTGCGGCAGGGCAAGGGGCAGCCGATCCGCCTCGACGGCCCGCAAACGCACCTCGCCAAGCGCGGGACGCCGACGATGGGCGGGCTGATGATCCTGACAAGCATGGTCGTCGCCGTGCTGATCTGGATGGACCTGTCGAACCCGTTCGTGTGGGCGTGCCTGTTCGTGACCCTGGGCTTCGGCGCGATCGGGTTCCTCGACGATTACGACAAGGTGCGTCGCGCGACCACGGCGGGCATTTCGGGGCGGACGCGGCTGGTGGCGGAGTTCGTCGTCGCGGGGCTGGCGGCGTGGATCATCGGCCATGAGAACGGGACGCACCTGTACCTGCCGTTCACCGAGCATCTGTATCTCGACTTCGGCGTGTTGTTCCCCGTGTTCGCGGCGTTCACGATCGTCGCGTTCGGCAATGCGGTGAACCTGACGGACGGGCTCGACGGGCTGGCGACGATGCCGGTCATCATCGCGGCGGTGGCGTTCATGATCATCGCCTATCTCGTCGGCAATGCGAAGTTCGCGGACTATCTGGGCCTCCCGCACGTGCCGCGCGCGGGCGAGCTGGCGATATTCTGCGGGGCGATGATCGGCGCGGGGCTGGCGTTCCTGTGGTTCAACGCGCCGCCCGCGGCGGTGTTCATGGGGGATACGGGGAGCCTAGCGCTCGGCGGCGCGCTGGGGACGATCGCGGTGGTGGCGCATCACGAGATCGTGCTGGGAATCATCGGCGGGCTGTTCGTGGTCGAGGCGGTGAGCGTCATCATTCAAGTGTTCGTCTACAAGCGGACGGGCCGCCGCGTGTTCCGCATGGCACCGATCCACCACCATTTCGAACAGCTCGGCTGGAGCGAGCCGACGGTGGTGATCCGGTTCTGGATCGTCAGCCTGGTGCTTGCGCTGGCGGGCCTGTCGACGTTGAAGCTGCGGTGATCACCTGTTCGGCCTGGGCGGGGAAGCGCTTCGCGGTACTGGGGCTTGCGCGCTCCGGCGCGGCAACGGTCGCCTCGCTGGTGGCGAGCGGGGCGGAGGTGGTCGCGTGGGATAGCGATGAGGGGCGGCGTGCGTCTCTCCCTCTCCCCTCAGGGGAGAGGGTCGGGGAGAGGGGTGGACAGGATACGCCGGGTGAGCGTGCTCCTACGTCGGCCTATACACCGTCGAGCGCACCGTTTCTCCCCCCCTCCCCGACCCTCTCCCCAAAGGGGAGAGGGAGCTTGGCGCTTACCGATCTCGCCACCCTCGACCTCTCCACCTTCGACGCGCTGGTCCTTTCCCCCGGCGTTCCCCTCAACACCCACCCGCTCGCTGCGAAGGCACGCGCGGCGGGGGTGCCGATCATTGGCGACATCGAGCTGTTCGCGCAGGCGCGCGCGGAGCTGCCGCCGCACAAGGTGGTCGGCATCACCGGCACCAATGGCAAGTCGACCACCACCGCGCTGGTCCACCACATCCTCCAGACGGCGGGGGTGCCCTCGCTGATGGGCGGGAACATCGGCCTGCCGATCCTCGCGCAGGAGCCGCTACCCGAAGGCGGCGTGTATGTGCTGGAGCTGTCGAGCTTTCAGCTCGACCTCACGCAAACGCTCGACTGCGACGTGGCGGTGCTGCTCAATATCACGCCCGATCACCTCGACCGGTATGACGGGTTCGGGGCGTATGCGGCGAGCAAGGCGCGGTTGTTCGAGATGCAGTCGCCTGATCACATTGCTTATGTGAACTGGGACGATTTCACGGCTGGGCGGGTCGATCCGAACGCCATGTTCAACGGCATCGTGGTGCCGGAGTGGGCCGTTCAGGCGGAGTGGCCAGCCTTGCAAGGCGATCACAACGCGCAAAACGCGGCGGCGGCGATCGCCGTTGCGGAGGTGCTGGGGGTCGGTCGTCAGCAGATCGAGCACGCCC
>CAXTTU010000317.1:3326-3855 GCA_964247225.1 uncultured Sphingomonas sp.
ACCGAATGCAGCGCGTCTGCGAGCGGGGCGGGGTCGCCTATGTCAACGACTCCAAGGCGACCAACCCAGACTCCGCCGCCCCCGCGCTCGCTGCCTTTCCGCGCGTCCACTGGATTCTCGGCGGGCGGGCGAAGGGGGACGATCTCGACGCCTGTCGCCCGTACTTCCCGCACGTCGCGCGCGCGTACACGATCGGGGAGGCGGGACCGGTGTTCGCGCGCGTGCTCCGCGCGGCGTCGGTGCCGGTCGAGGAAGCGGGGACGCTCGCGCGCGCGGTGACGAGCGCCGCCGCTCACGCGCAACCGGGCGACACCGTCCTTCTCTCCCCCGCCGCCGCGAGCTTCGACCAGTTCCGCGATTTCGAGGCGCGTGGGGACGCGTTCCGGTCGCTGGTGGAAGGCCTCGCATGAGCGACATGATCGCCAAATCCTCGGGCATCAAGGCGAAGCTCCGCAACCGCGGCGGGCGTGGGGATCGCTCGCCGCTCGGCACCTGGTTCTGGGACATCGACCGGGTGCTGCTGCTGCTC
>CAXTTU010000318.1:0-3823 GCA_964247225.1 uncultured Sphingomonas sp.
TCATGCCCCCGGCATGACCTAAACGATGCGGGGCATCGTTTACCTTCCACTCCCGCGTCGTCGGACGGGCTCGACCGCTTCGCGTCCGACCCGCCGGCCGGGCTGCGCGTTGCGCTGCGCTCTGCTTCGCGCATCGGCCCGGGCGTGGCCGGGCCTACGCTGGCCCTACAACCAGCTTATCAATCCGCCGCCCATCCAAATCCACCACCTCGAACCGCCACCCCTGCTCGACAAAGCTCTCCCCCTCACCCGGCAGCCGGCGGAACGCCGCCAGCGCCAGCCCCGCCGCCGTCGCATAGTCGCGGTCCTCGGGTAGCGTGATCCCCAGCCGCTCCGCCAGCGCGTCCGCCGCCGCCGTGCCGGCGACTAGCAACGAACCGTCCTCGCGCTCGACGATCGAGGGCGTTTCCGCCGGGTCGACGTCCGACGCGAACTCGCCCGCGATCGCCGACAGGAGGTTGGCGGGCGTCACCAGCCCCTCGAAATGGCCGTACTCGTCATGGACCAGCGCCATCGCCAGCTCCGCCTCGCGCAGCGCGACCAGCGCGTCCATCGCGTCGATCCGGTCGAGCACCACCGTCGCGGGGCGCATCAGGGTCCGCAGTGACAGCGGCTCGCCCTTCAAAAGCGCGGACACGATCTGATGCGTCTGCACCACGCCCACCACCGCGTCGATCGAGCCCTCCGCGACCGGCAGCCGCGTGTGCGGCACCTCGATCAGCGCCCGGCGTACGCCCTCCTCGTCGAGGTCCGCGTCGAGCCAGCACACCTCCGTCCTCGGCGTCATCACCTCGCGCACCGGGCGATCGGCGAGCCGCACCACGCCCGAGATGATCGAGCGTTCATGCTCCTCGAGCACCCCCGCCGCGCTCGCTTCGGCGACGACGTGGTGGAGCTCTTCCGCCGTCACCTGGTCCTCGTTGTGGCGACTGAGGCCGAGCAGGCGGAAGATGCCCGCGCTGGTCCGGTCGAGCACCCACACGATCGGTGCGGCCACCACCGCCAGCCAGCGCATCGGCGCGGCCATTGCGGCGGCGATCGGCTCGGGCGAGCGGAGCGCGATCTGCTTGGGGATAAGCTCGCCGACGATCAGCGATACGATGGTCGTGCCGCCGATTACGAGCGCGAAGCCGAGGCTGTGCGCGGTCGACGGCGACACGCCCAGCCCGCCCAGCCGCGCCGCCACCGGCTCGCCCAGCTGCTCGCCCGAATAGGCGCCCGCCAGCGTGGCGATCAGCGTCAGGCCGACCTGCACCGTGGAGATGAACCGCCCCGGGTCCGCCGCCAGCGCTAAGGCGGCGCGCGCCCCGCGCCTGCCGCTGCGCGCCATCGCCTCCAGCCGCGCTTTCCGCGAAGAGACGATCGCCAGCTCGCTCATCGCGAACACGCCGTTGAGCACGATCAACGCCAGGATGATCAGGACGTCGATCCAGGGGAAAGGGCGCGGCGGCATGACCTTGCTGTCATCAATGGCGGAAGCGGGCGCGTTCCACAACCACTTGCGCCTTACCGCCGCCCCGCGAAGAAGCCCCGCAACAGCGCCGCCGCCTCGCCTTCGCCGATGCCGGCGTACAGCTCGGGCCGATGGTGGCAGATCGGCTGCGCGAAGAAGCGGGGCCCATGCTCCACCGCGCCGCCCTTCGGGTCGGACGCCCCATAATAAAGCCGCGCCACCCGCGCATGCGCGATCGCGCCCGCGCACATCGCGCACGGCTCCAGCGTCACCCACAGGTCGCACCCGTCGAGCCGCTCGCGCCCCAGCACCGCCGCGCCCTCGCGGATCACGCGCATCTCCGCATGCGCGGTGGGGTCGCGAAGCGCGCGCGGTGCGTTCGCCGCCACCGCGATCACCCGTCCCTCGCACACCAAAGCCGCCCCCACCGGCACCTCCCCCGCCTCGGCGGCTTGCCCAGCAGCGGCGAGCGCGAGGCGCATCGGTTCGGGGAGCGGGAACATGGGCCAGCCTTGCTAGGCCGTGGCGGCGCTGTCCACCAGGCGACCTCGCGCCACCATCGCCACCGCGAACACCATCCCCGGCACGAACCCCAGCAGCGTCAGCCCGCACGCGGCCCAGAACGCCCGCGCGCTCCCGCCCGCCAGTCGCACGCCGAGCGGCGGCAGCAGCAGCGCGGCGACGAGCGCGCCGGGCTTCATTGCGCGGGCGCGGCGGTGTTGCCCGGCTTCTCGACCCGGAGCGTGGGGACAGGCACCGTCTTTTGCTCGGTGCCGAGCTTCACGCTGCCGACGCTGGCGTGGAAAGCGGGGGCCTGCACCACCGCCGGGCGGGTCTGGTCGATGTTGACGAAGCCTAGGATCATCGCCAGCGCGCCAAGCAGCGCCGCGATGCCGAGCACGGTCCAGACGATGCGCATGCTAGCCTCTCCCTTTGGAACGCCCCCGTAACGCGCCGCCGCGCGCGCCGGTTGCACGCGGGCAAGGTTGACGCGGGAGCGTCGCGCCGGTATCCGCGCCCGCTTCCGATAGCTTCACCGAACAGGACTTTCTTCATGGCGCGCATCTGCGAGCTGACCGGCAAGGGCCGGCAGGTGGGCAACAACGTGTCCCACGCGAACAACAAGACCAAGCGCACCTTCCTGCCCAACCTGCAGAACGTGACGCTGCTGTCTGACACGCTCGACCGCTCGGTGCGGCTGCGCGTGTCGACGCATGGGCTGCGCTCGGTGGAGCACAATGGCGGGCTCGACAATTGGCTGGTCAAGACGGGCGACGACAAGCTCTCGCTGCGCTGCCGCCGCCTGAAGCGGGATATCGTGAAGAAGCGCGCTGGGGAGGCTGTGGTGGCTGAGGCGAGCGCCTAAGGCGCGTTTGTCCGACGGCGCTGCTTTGCTGCGGCGTGAGATCTAGAGGCGGCCCGCTCTTCCGACGTGGAGGGGCGGGCCGTTTGCTGTTGCGGCTTTAATAGCAAACCTAGCGGGCCAGGCCGTCACGGGATTAAATCCCGTGACGTCGAACGGGTTCGCTAGAGCGACCCGCCGGCCGGCCTTTCGCGTCGCTGCGCGACCGGCGCGCAGCTTGCGCGCCTCGCTCAGGCTTAACCTCCGCTAACGACCGCATTCAGTCTCGGCTAAACGCGAATCACCCATAAGCGCCTCATCGACGGACACGAAAGCCCGCCGAAACGCGATTGGGAGTTCAAGCCATGCGTAAGCTGTTCCTCGGATTGGCCGCCCTCGCGGTGGGGGCCACCGCCATGCCCGCGACCGCGCAGCGCTATGACGGCTACGGGTACGGCTATGGTCAGGGCTATGACCGCTACGACCGGGCCTATGGCAGCGCGTATCGCGACGGCTACAACCGCCCGCCCCGTTACTACCGCAGCTACCGCGACGAGCGGGCGTATCGCCGCTGCTCGGACGGGACCACCGGCACCATCATCGGCGCGATCGCGGGCGGGCTGCTCGGCCGCGCGATCGACGACCGGGGTGACCACGCGACGGGGACGATCCTGGGCGGCGTCGGCGGGGCGCTCGCGGGTCGCTCGATCGAGCGCAGCGGGGATTGCTACCGTCGCTGACCGGCCCGGCTTCAGGGCTCACGAGACACTGCCGCCAGCGTCACCGGACGGCAGAGGCGTACCCCTCGCGTAGCGTATCGAGGGTATAGGGGCTCCGCCGCGGCGACGTAGGCCGCGCGGACCTCGGGTGGGGAGCAGCCGCAGCGTAACGTCGGCGGCGAAGCCCCGGGGCCCGGCTTCCTGAGAAGGGAGCTGGGCCCTTTCGTTTGTCCGAGGCGCAGGCGCGGCCACGCCCGCGCCGATGCGCCGCGAAGCGAGCGCAGCGCCCGAACCGGCCAGCGGGTCGGC
>CAXTTU010000319.1:0-3812 GCA_964247225.1 uncultured Sphingomonas sp.
CTCAGGTGTTCCGCATCATGCGCGCGTTGAACGGGTCGAGCACGCCCAAGGGCTACCACCGGCTCGTCAACCAGCCCGGCGGCGGGCGCATCGCCTACGCGCGGGTCGAGCTGGCCGAGCGCTTTTCCGACCCGGCGTTCGTTTCCTCGTTCGCGCCCGGTACCGTCGGCGCGGCCTATCGCGCGTGGCTGGAGCGGACCGGCTATTCGGCGCAGGGGCTCGCCGACATCAGCAATCTCGACAAGGTCGCGCCCATCCAGCACCCCTATGCCTGGTTCGGTCGCCGCACCCGCGACGTGCATGACGTGTGGCATGTGCTCACCGGCTATCGCGCGGATGAGACGATGGGCGAGGCGTGTCTGGTCGCGTTTTCCTATGCGCAGACGGGCGGACTCGGCTGGGCATGGATCGCGGTCGGCGCGGCGCTGAAGTCGCTGCGCGTCACCGGCAACCGCCTGTTCGCGCGCGCGGTGTGGGAAGGATATCGTCACGGGCGCGCGGCGGCGTGGCTGCTCGGCGAGGATTACGAAACGCTGATGCACGAACCGCTCGACACGGCGCGCGCGCGACTCGGCATTCGCGAGCCGGTCGCGTACCGGCACGCGCAGGCCGTGCTCGGCGAGGCGCTCGCCTCCTACGCCACGCAGCGCAAGGTCGCCGCCGCAACCTGAACGCGCTAGGCGGGCGGGGATGATCGCCCGCCTGGTCCTGACCGATGTGCGCAACCACGCCGCGCTCACCCTCGCGCCGGGGCCGGGCTTCGTGGTGCTGACCGGCCCCAATGGCGCGGGCAAGACCAATGTGCTCGAAGCGGTGTCGCTGCTCGCGCCCGGGCGCGGGCTCAGGCGCGCGCCGTTGTCCGCGGTAGCGCGGAGCGACGGGCCGGGCGGGTTCGGGGTCGCGGCGACGCTCGCCGACGACACCGCGCTTGGCACGGGGGCGCGCGCGAACGCGCCCGAGCGGCGGCTGGTGCGGATCAACGGCGCGCCCGCCCCTGCCGCAGCGCTGGCCGAGCGCGTATCGGTGCTGTGGGTCACCCCGGCGATGGACCGGCTGTTCGTCGAGCCTGCCGCCGAGCGCCGCCGCTTCCTCGACCGGCTCGCGCTCGCGCTTCACCCCGCGCACGCGACCCATGCCGCACGGTACGAGGCGGCGATGCGCGCGCGCAACCGCCTATTGGGCGAGGAGGCGCTGCCCGACCCCGACTGGCTCGCCGCGCTCGAGGCGCAGATGGCGGAGCACGGCGTCGCAGTGGAAGCAGCCCGGCGCGAGACATCGGCGCTGGTCGATGCACGGCTGAGCGAAACGCCCCCCGGCCCGTTCGCGCGCGCGCGGATTGTGCTTGAGGGCTGGACCGGGGATGCGGGAGCGCTCGCCGAAGCGCTGCGCCGGGGCCGCGCGCGCGACGCGGCCGCGGGGCGCGCGCTGGCGGGGCCGCACCGCGACGACCTCATCGTCACCCATGCCGACAAGCAGGTGGCGGCCGCGATCTGCTCGACGGGGGAGCAGAAGGCGCTGCTGCTCGGCCTCGTCCTCGCCCATGCCGACCTCGTTGCCGAGCGGCGAGGCGCCGCCCCGGTGCTGTTGCTGGACGAGATCGCCGCGCATCTCGACCCCGCGCGGCGGGCGGCGCTGTTCGAGCGATTGGCCGGGCGCGGGCAGGTGTGGATGACGGGGACGGAAGCGGCGCTGTTCGAGGCGGTGGGGCAGGCAAGCCATTTCGAGCTTGCGGCAGGCTGAAGGCGCGGCCAAACCCGCGCCGGCGCGAAGCGTCAGCCCGCCCGGCCGGCGGGGCCGCGCAGCGGAGCCCGTCCGACGTCAGGGCGGCGGCTTCGCCGTCGCCTTGCCTGCCCGGTGGTCCCGACTGACACGCGGCTCGCCCACCGCACAACCGATTGCGACCGTTCCCAGCCACGACGGAAAGGCGCATAGCCGATCGCCCGTCCACCCCCTCTCGCGGAACGCGCATGTCCTTTCTCGACCGCCTCGGCCTGTCGCTTCCCCTGGTTCAGGCCCCGATGGCGGGCGTGTCCACCCCCGCGCTCGCCGCGGCGGTGTCGGAAGCCGGCGCGCTGGGCTCGATCGGCGTGGGCGCGACGGACGCGGCGGGCGGGCGCGCGATGATCGCGGCGGTGCGGGAGCGCACGGACCGCGCGTTCAACGTCAACCTGTTCGTCCACGCGCGCGCGGAGCCCGATCCGGCGAAGGAAGCCGCCTGGCTGGCGTGGCTTGCGCCGCTGTTCGCGGAGTTCGGAGCCGAGCCGCCGGGGGCGCTTCGCACGATCTACCAGAGCTTCGCCGACGACACCGAGATGCTCGCAATGCTGGTGGAGACCGCGCCGCCGGTGGTCAGCTTCCACTTCGGCCTGCCGCCCGCCGGGGCCATCGCCGCGCTTCGGGCTCGCGGCATCTTCCTCCTGGCGACCGCGACCAGCGTGGCGGAGGCGCGCGCAATCGAGGCCGCGGGCATCGACGCGGTCGTGGCGCAGGGCGTAGAGGCTGGCGGGCATCGCGGCGTGTTCGACCCCGCCGCGCCCGACGACGCGCTCGGCACGGTGGCGCTCACGCGCCTGCTGGTGCGCGAGACGGGTCTGCCGGTAATCGCGGCGGGGGGCATCATGGACGGCGCCGGGATCGCCGCGATGCTGAACTTGGGGGCCGCCGCCGCGCAGCTCGGCACCGCCTTCATCGCCTGCCCCGAATCCGCCGCCGACGACCCATACCGCGCCGCGCTGAGCGGGCCGGGCGCGTACCACACGGTGCTGACCCCGCTGATATCGGGTCGGCCCGCGCGCGCGCTCGCCAACCGCTTCACCGCGCTCGCGGCGAAGATCGAGAACCGCCTGCCACCCAGCTACCCGATCGCCTATGACGCGGGGAAAGCGCTCCACGCGGCGGCCAGGGCGCGAGGCGAGCATGGCTTTGGCGCGCAATGGGCCGGTCAAGGTGCGCCGCTCGCGCGCGCCATGCCCGCGGCGAAGCTGGTCGAAATGCTGCGAGCCGAACTGATGGAGTGCCGCCTCGGACGACCCGCGCCCGCAAGCTGAGAGATCCTACCCCGTCGCCGCCCCCGGCTCCCCCGGCGGCGCGCGCCATTGCTCCCAGGCCAGCAGCAGCGCGGCCATCACCACCGGGCCAACGAACAGCCCCACCAGCCCGAACGTCTCCAGCCCGCCCAGCGTGCCGATCAGCGCGAGCAGGAAGGGAAGCTCGACCGACCGGCCGATCACCTTGGGCTGGATCACATTGTCGCCGACCAGCATCACCACGATCGACCAGCCGAACAGCAGCGCGGCGGCGAGCAGATGCCCCTCGACCAGCAGGATGATCGTCGCGAGGCCAAAGGCGAACCACGCGCCTGACGGGAGCAGCGCGACGAAGACGGTGAGCACCGCGAACAGGAGCGGCTGCGGCACGCCCGCGAACCAATAGCCGACCCCGATCAGCACGCCCTCGCCCACCGCGACCAGCACCGTGCCCACCACCGTGCCGCGCACCGCGGTCGCAAGCTGGTCGGCGAAGCGCGCGCCGAACGCGCCGAACCCACGCCGGGCGACCGTTACCGTCTCCCCTGCCAGCCGCTCGCCCCGGACCAGCATCGCGAACAAGGCAGCGAGCGTGATCAGGAACAGGAAGAAGCCTTGCGCCGCCTCCGCGCCGATCGAGCGGACATGGCCCAGGATCGCACCGACATCGACCCCGGCGAACAGCTGCGCGGTCGCCTGCGGCGTGCCGATATGGCTTTGCCAGAACGCGGTCGCGCGCGCGCCCACCAGCGGCAGCGACGCGAGCCAGGGCGGCGGGGCGATGCC
>CAXTTU010000320.1:0-3806 GCA_964247225.1 uncultured Sphingomonas sp.
TGAGTGCGACGCAGAAAGGCTATTCCTTCGCGCGCCAGCGCCTCAGGCGAGGACGCGAAGTCGCGCCAGCTCCAGGTTGCGCCGGCAAGCTCAGGGACCTGGAACGGAAAACTCTCGATCGCGCAGCCACCCTGGTAGCTGATGTCTTCCAGGGTGCGGAACAGCCCGGGCCAGTCGATCAGCCGTCCCGTGCCCGGCGTTCCACGATCGGTTTCCGAGGTCTGCATGTGCTTGAGCGATGAGCCGGCGGTGCGGATCGCCGCGAGCGGGTCCTTCTCCTCGACCGCCATGTGCGCCACGTCGAGCAACAGGCCAACGCGCGGGTGGCCGACCGCTTCGCACAGACGGACGCCCTCGGCTGCAGTGGGGAGGAAGAAGCTCTCGAACCGGTTCATCGGCTCGATCGCGAGTTCGACCCCCGCGGCGTCGAGATCGGTCCCGACGGCGGCGAATGCCTCAACCGCCCAACCGAACTGCGCCGCGGTGGGCCGCTCGCGCGTGAACCAGCCAACATGGGCGTAAAGCGGGCCGGCCAAGGTCGGTGCGCCGAGCCTACTCGCAGCCTCGATCGCCCGACGAAGCCAAGTCAGGCCGGCGCGGCGCGCGGCTGGATCATGGTGAATCGGGCTCTGCTCGGGGCTGGGCGGCGAGGCGGACAAGGTGCAACCGAGCCCCAGCCGATCCAACTCGGCCTGGATCGACGCTACCGGCAGGTCATCCAGGCGCGAACAGGCGATCTCCACGCCGTCCGCGCCCATCGCCTTGATCCGGGCGAGCAGCGGCAGGTGCTGCTCGGTGAAGCAATCTGTCCACATGAAGGTGTTTACGGAGAAGAACATGGGGCCCGCCTATTGACGCAGCAGCAGCGGCAGGAGTTGATCGCGTAGCCACGGCAGCGCCGCCTCGCCGATCACCATGCCGAGCAGCCCGGCCAGCGCGACTAGCGGCGGTGCGGGCGACTTCACGCGCAGCCAAGCGTACAGCACTCCCACCAGCAGGCCGACCGCGATCGACAGCGCGAACGCCTTCACGTCCGCTCTCCCGCGATGAAGGCGAGCAACCGTTCGACCAGTTCGTTCGGGGCTTCCTCGGGGATGAAGTGTCCGCTGCCCGCGATCACGCCTCCGTCCAGATCTGAGCAATGCGGGGCGAGCGCCTCAGCAAGTCCCTTGCCGACGCCATGCTCGGCCCCCAACGCCAGCACCGGCATCGCGAGGGGCGGCGCATCGGCCAGCGCCGCAATGCTCGCGGGCACGGCGCGGTAATAGTTGAACCCGGCGCTCATCCGCTCCGGCTGGCGGTAGCAGCGCAGATATTCGTCGATGTCGTCGCTGCCGATCGCTCCGGCGATCCGCGTCTTGGTCTCGAACAGCCAGTCGAGATAGACGCGCTCGCGCCCGACCGTCAGCCGCTCCGGGAGTTCGGGCACCGCGTTGAAGAAGAACTGGAATACTCGCGTTGCATTCTCGACGGGGAAGCCTGCTTCGGGCAGCGTCCCCGGAATGGCCGCATCGAGCAGGACGAGCCGCTCTAGCCCTGCGGGCGCACTGCAGGCCGAGGCATAGGCAATCCAGGCCCCGACATCGTGCCCGATCAGTGTGTATTGCTGAATCCCCTGCTTCGCGAGCGCATCGGCCATGACGGTTGCGGCGTTGGAGGTCGTATAGCGCGCTACGTCACCGAGCAGGTCGGACTCGCCGAGCCCGGGGGGATCGATCGCGATCGAATAGATGCCCGCAGCCGCAAGGCGAGCCTGAACGTGGCGCCATGCATGCAGAGTTTGCGGCCAGCCGGCGATCAGGATCACCGGCGCGTCGCCGACCGGGCCGCACGCGCGAGCGGCCAGCCTGATCCCGTCGGACGTGGTCAAGATCATATTGTGTTCGGTCACTTGTGAGACCTCCTTGATCGAGCGGCCTCGATCGGCCGCCCATGCTGGGGAGGTCGGCGGCTCGGCGTCAGGCCTTTAATAGGTAAGTCCCGGTCGCCATGACATGCCCGCAAGTGGAAGGGCCCGTTGCAGCGAATGGAAGGATCGTGACCGCGATGAGCCTAAAGGCTGGACGGTACCAACGCGCTAACCGGGGTGCATTACTTTGCCCTGCTTAGCTCATCAGCCAGGAAGTCAAGAAACAGCCGGACTCGCGGCGGCAGGTGCGTCCTCGTCGTGTAGGTGGCGTACAGGTTGATATCGTCGTGCGCGAACGCCCCAAGCACTTCGACCAATCGACCTGCGGCGAGATCCTCTTCGACGTCCCAGAGCGCCTTCATCGCGAGCCCGCGTCCCTCGCGCGCCCAACCATGAATGACATCCCCGCTGTTGCTCACGAGGGTTCCGGCAACCTCGACGAATTGCTCTTCGCCGTCCTTGACGAACCGCCAGCGGCTGTAGACCTCGCGGCCCCGCTCCATCCGAATGCAGTTATGCGCCGCGAGGTCGGACGGCGCGGCCGGCGTTCCGCGGCTGCGCAGGTACTCGGGCGATCCACAAGCGACGCGGCGGCTGGACAATAGCTTGCGCGAGATCACGTCGCCGTCGGTCGGTCGCTTTGTTTGGATTGCGACATCGAGATCCTCCGCGCGCACGCCGAGCCGTTTCTCGGTGACCAGATACTCGATCTCGACGTGTGGGTGCTCCTCTGCGAATGCGGCGATAAGCCCGGCGAGCCGGCGACGGCCGATTTCCGGGGGAGAGCTTACCCGCAAGCGGCCGCGCGCGATGTCGACAGCCCGTGCCGCCTCCGCTTCGGCCTCGTCGATGGCAGCGATGATCGCGGTCGCCCGCTCAAGGAACCTATGCCCTTCCTCCGTCAGCAGGAACTTGCGCGAGCTGCGGTCTACGAGCCGCACACCCAATCGCGCCTCCAGCCCCGCCAGCCTGCGGCTGATTGTGGGTAGAGATGTGTCGAGCCGACGTCCGGCCGCCGAAAGACTGCCGGCATCAACGATGCGCGCGAACAGGCGGATATCGCTGATCTCGTCGGGCATGCCATCCTTCCGTTGAGTGGAAGGAGACCTAACGCGCCGGCACGTTGTAGCGCAAGGACGGGCGCCCTAGCTGATCAACATGAAGGCAGCTGTCGTCACCAAGCTCGGGAGCGCTCCTCGCGCCGCCGACTTCCAAGAGCCCGTTGCCGACGGGTCGGAGCGTTTGGTCCGGGTCGAGGCAGCCGCGATCAAGCAGCTGGAACGCGCGATCGTCGCGGGCACGCATTATAGCAGTCCGGAGGAACTGCCGATCATCCCCGGGTTCGACGGCGTCGGCCGTCTCGAGGACGGCAGTCGCGTCTATTTTGTGGTCCAGCGCCGACCTTTCGGTGCCATGGCGGAATACGCACCTGCGGCGTGGACGGCCCCAGTGCCGGACGGGCTCGACCCTGCTCATGCCGCGGCCGTGGTGAACCCAGCGCTCGCCGCCTGGCTGCCGATCGCCTATCGCGGAAGGCTGCAGAAGGGCGAAACGGTTCTCATTCTGGGAGCAAGCGGTGCCGCCGGCCGGATGGCGGTAACCGCGGCCCGGTCACTCGGGGCGGGGCGTATCATAGCTTGTGGGCGACGGCTGGACGTCCTTGACCAACTCGACGCTGATGCGACGATCGATCTTTCCCTGGACGGCGAACGGCTGAAAGCCGCATTTGCCGAGGAGGCGGTCCGCGGGATAGGCGTCGTCGTCCTCGACGACATTGATCGCCCGACAAGCGGCGAAATCCGTGAAGTCTTCAAGCTGATCCGGCTCACCGCGAGCTTTCCGCAAATCATCTACTTGTTGGCTTTCGACCGGGCGCGCGTTGAGCAGGCGCTAGATG
>CAXTTU010000321.1:0-3769 GCA_964247225.1 uncultured Sphingomonas sp.
AGATCGCCTGCGACGACCCGCAGCCGCTGTTCGACATGGTCCGCCATGCGGGCAGCGTGTTCCTCGGCCGCCACACGCCCGAGGCGATCGGCGATTATGTTGCGGGGCCCAACCACGTTCTCCCCACTGGCCGCCGCGCGCGCTTCGCGTCGGGACTGGGGGTGCTCGACTTCATGAAGCGCACCAGCTTCCTCCAGCTCGACGCAGGCGCGCTCGACGCACTCGGCCCCGCAACGGTGGCGCTGGCGGAGGCGGAGGGGCTGCCCGCGCATGCGCTGTCGGTGGCGGTGCGGCTGCGCGAGTCAGTGCGGCAGGGTCCAGCGTAGCGAGAAGGTGGTCCAGCCCGGGGCGGGGCGACCCGCCGCGTCGCGTATCGGGGGATAGCTCAGGCGGGCTTGCGCGATCTCGCAGGTGCGGGCGTCGAGGTCGGCATTGGCGCTGCTCTCGAGAACGCGGCAGCTGGAGACCGCACCCCGCTCGTCGAGCGCGACGAGCGTACCCACCCTGCCCTGTGCGCCCGCTCGCAGCGCGGCGACCGGATAGTCCTGGGCGGTGATCAACGGCGCCTGATCGACGAAGCCGGATTGGCCCGGCCTGAGCGCAGGCCTGAAGCGCGCGGGATCGACGCCCAGCGAGCGAAGCAGCGTCGCCCGACAGGTGCGGAGCTGCGAACTTGCGTCCGGGTGACCGACGGAGACGCTGATCACCGGGCCGTCCGCGACCCGCAGGTCGAGCGTGTCCGCCGCCCCGAGCTGCTCGATCAGGTCTTGTTCGACCATCAGCTGGATCACGGGGACGCCGCCCTCGCCGGTCCAGGCCCAGGCGGTCGCGGCGTAGCTCGTGGCGGACGGGCGCAGGACGATCGTTGCGAGCCTGCTGGAATACGCTGTTGTCTCGCCACCGCCGATCCAGATCTCGGCCCACGGCTTTTCCAGATACTGCCGGATCGACAGGGAGCGTTCGCCGGTTCTCCCATCACGTTGCAAGGAACAATGCCCCGCTTGCGCGGTGACCGTCCAGGCATCCGCGCGCGCAAGCGGCGTGGGCGCTTGCACCGGCGCCAGCCCGAGCAGAGCAGTCAGCAACATGTCCGGTCTCCTTCGTCCGCTGATCCGCAGCCTAGCGGTGACACAAGCGGCGGCAAGGGTGACGTGGCCACCCGCCTCCCC
Source organism: uncultured Sphingomonas sp. (assembly GCA_964247225.1). GTDB lineage: Bacteria > Pseudomonadota > Alphaproteobacteria > Sphingomonadales > Sphingomonadaceae > Sphingomonas. The sequence continues at coordinate 1,170 of CAXTTU010000321.1, forward strand.
TACATCGCGCGCCATGCCGACCTCTCCCCAAGCCCGCACGCGCTCGCGCGCCCGTTCCGCCGCGCGCCTCGCCGCCGTGCAGGCTTTGTACCAGCGCGAGATGGAGGGCACCGCCGTGCCTGCGCTCCTCCACGAATTTCACCAGCACCGGCTGGGGGCGACGGTGGAGGATGTAGAATATGCGGACGCGGACGTCGACCTGTTCGACGACCTCGTACGCGGGGCGGCGGCGCGGGCGGAGGAGATCGACGCCGCCGTATCCGCCCGACTGGCGAGCGGGTGGACCTTGGCGCGGCTCGACAAGCCGATGAAGGCGATCCTGCGCGCCGGCACCTACGAGCTCATCGCCCGCGCCGACGTGCCGGTGGGCACGGTGATCAGCGAATATGTCGACGTCGCCCACGCCTTTTACGAGCGGCGCGAGGCGGGGTTCGTGAATGGATTGCTCGACGGGGTGGCGAAGGCAGTACGGGGTGGCTAGGCTACCGCGTCGGCAAGCCTCCGAACCGGGCGACGACGTCCCGTCGATCGTCGCCGACGCCGAAGCGTTCGGCGACCCGGTCGAGCGCCGGGCGGCCCGACTGAGACTGCGCGAGGACGCGCTTGTGTATCGGCTCGAAGCGAAGCGGCTGCGTCGGAACGAGCGCTTGGCGGACAGCGTGGCGAAATTCGTTGGCGGTTCGCTGTTGACCACCAGCGCCGCCGTGCTGTTCGGCGGTCACGCGGGCCTGGCGATTTTCGGGTTGGGGGCGCTCGCATTGTTTCTTTTGGTGTTCGGGACTATGTGGGCAGCGGCTAACGAGTACGAAGTAGCGGCTTGGGACAATGAAGCTGATCGGGTTGCCGCGGCGTTGGATGAGCTGAGTGGAGGCGAACGTCATGTCGGCTGATGACATTACCTGGTTCGGTATCGTGGTGGGCGTTATCAGCCTGATCGGCTTGAATGGTTTCGGCTTGTATGAAATGCGCCGAAACCGCAAATTGCGCGAGCAATACGGCTTGCCGCGCCGCCGCTGACCGAGGCCGAGTTCCTCCATGCCCTGCGCGCGTTGCCGCTGCACTCCGGCGCGCGCGGGTTGAGCGATGATGCGGCGGTGGTCGGTCCGTTCGTCCTCACTACCGATACGCTGGTCGAGGGCGTTCATTTCCTCCCCACCGACCCACCCGAAAGCGTGGCGTGGAGGCTCGTCGCGCAAAACTTGTCAGACCTCGCGGCAAAGGGCGCACGGCCTGAGGGCGTGCTGCTCAATTACCCGCTCTCGGATACCCGCTGGGATACTTTGTTCCTTGGGGGGCTCGATGAGATCCTCGTCGCTTTCGATGTTCCGCTCATTGGTGGGGACACCGTGTCGCTACCGGCCGGAGCACCTCGTGTTCTTACCGTAACCGCCATCGGCGCGGACGCCGCAGCCCCGCCCCGCTCCGGCGCGCGCGCAGGTAACGTGCTCTACGTTACGGGAACGATCGGCGATGCGGGAGCCGGGCTCGCCATCGCGCGCGGTGCACACGGAATGGACGCGCTGCTCGGGGCGTACCATTATCCGGAGCCGCGCCTTGCCGAGGGACGCGCGCTTGGCCCCCTTGTCCATGCGATGTGCGACGTGTCGGACGGGTTGCTGCTCGACGCGGCGCGGATGGCGGCAGCGAGCGGGCTGGCGGTGACGATCGAGCTTGCCGCCGTGCCGTTATCATTGGCGTTGCGGACCTTCGATCCCGACCCGCTCACGGCGGCGACGGCGGGTGACGATTACCAGCTGTTGTTCGCCGCTCCGCCCGGGCTCGCGGTCCCGGTCTCCGCGACCGAGATCGGCGCGTTCCGCCCCGGCGAGGGGCTCTCCCTTACCCTGCACGGCCAACCCGTCCCGCTTCCCGCCAAGCTGGGCTATCTGCACGAAAGCTGAACCCGCTTGCGCCGCCCCCCGACGCGGCCTAGCCTCCTGCCCGAGAGACGACCGGAGGCACATCCGGCGTCAGCAAACAGGAGCGGACCTGGGCATGACCAGCGTGTTCATCGCAATGCTATGCGGCCTCGTCGCGGTCGCATACGGCGTCCTCACCGCCGCTCAGGTGCTACGCCAGCCTGCGGGCGACGCGCGGATGCAGGACATCGCCGCCGCGATCCAGGAAGGCGCGAAGGCGTATCTGGGCCGCCAATACACCACCATCGCGATCGTCGGCGCGGTCGTGGCGGTCATCCTGTTCTTCACGCTCGGCGCGGTGTCCACCGCCGGTTTCCTGCTCGGCGCGGTGCTGTCGGGGGCGGCGGGGTTCGCTGGCATGAACATCTCGGTCCGCGCCAACGTCCGCACCGCGGAAGCGGCGCGCACGTCGCTGCAGGGCGGGCTCACCACCGCGTTCCGGTCGGGCGCGGTGACGGGGATGCTGGTCGCGGGGTTCGGGCTGCTCGCGATCTGTGCCTTGTTCTGGTACCTTGTAGGCCCGGCGGGGCACGCGCCCAACGACCGGGTGGTGGTGGAGGCGCTGACCGCGCTCGCGTTCGGCGCGTCGCTCATCTCCATCTTCGCCAGGCTGGGCGGCGGCATCTTCACCAAGGCGGCGGATGTCGGCGCGGACCTGGTCGGCAAGGTCGAGGCGGGCAT
>CAXTTU010000322.1:0-3765 GCA_964247225.1 uncultured Sphingomonas sp.
AGCTCGGCAAGGAGATGGCCAAGGCGGCGGCCAAGGGCGGGGGCGAGTTCGACGTATCGACCACGGACCTGATCGCCCGGGCGGGGCTGGGGTGATCGCCGACCGAGCGGTGACGAATGTAATGTTGACGTGTCGGGCGCGACCGCGCGGATGGCGTCGGAGCGGCTGACACCCTATCTCCGTTCGTGCTGAGCGAAGTCGAAGCACGGCGCGGGGCACCACGGTCGCCTGCCCTTCGACTTCGCTCAGGGCGAACGGGGTTGGTTAGTACCTCGTGATCAGCACGGAGTTGGAATGTTAGACGCTCGATACGACTACGACCTGTTCGTCATCGGCGACCCCGCGCTCGTCGAGCGCGCGTCGCGCGTGGCCGCGGCGTACGGCGCGCGCGTCGGGATCGCGGAGGAGCACAAGGTCGGCGGCACCTGTGTGATCCGGGGCTGCGTGCCCAAGAAGCTGCTCGTCTATGGCGCGCATTTCGCTGAAGACCTGGCCGACGCTCGCCGGTTCGGGTGGGACGTGCCCGAGTGCCAGTTCAGCTGGACGACCTTGCGCGACAATGTGCTGAGCGAGGTCGACCGGCTCAACGCCGCCTATACCGAGACGCTGAGCAACCACGGCGTCACGATCATCCCCCAGCGCGCCACCGTCACCGGCCCGCACAGCGTCCGGCTCGCCGATGGGAAGCAGGTCACCGCGCGCGTGATCCTCGTCGCGGTCGGTGCGCATCCCGCGATCCCCGAATGCGAGGGGCATCAGCACGGTATCACCTCCAACGAGGTGTTCCACCTCGACGCGATCCCCAGGCGCGTCCTGATCGCGGGCGCGGGCTATATCGCCAACGAGTTTGCGGGTATCTTCAACGAACTGGGCGCGCACGTTATCATCATGAACCGGTCGCAGGACATCCTGCGCGGCTATGAACTCGCGCTGCGCGACCGCCTGCTGCAGATTTCGCTGATGAAGGGGTTGGAGTTCCGCTTCGACGCCACGTTCGAGCGGATCGACAAGGGCGAGGACGGCTGCCTTACCGTTCACATGACGAACCACGATCCGGTGACGGTGGACTGCGTCCTGTTCGCCACCGGGCGCGTGCCCAACACGAGCGGGCTCGGGCTGGAGAGCGCGGGCGTGCGGCTCGATAAGGGCGCGGTCGTCGTGGACGCGGACAACAGATCCACCTGCGACAGCATCTATGCGGTGGGCGATGTCACCAACCGCATCCAGCTCACCCCCGTCGCGATCCGCGAGGGCCAGGCGTTCGCGGACACGGTGTTCGGCAACAAGCCTTGCCGGGTGGATTACGAGAACGTGCCCAGCGCCGTCTTCAGCCACCCCCCGATCGCGCAGGTCGGCATGACTGAGGCGCAGGCACGCGAGAAGCTCGGCTCGGTGAAGGTCTACACGAGCGACTTCCGCCCGATGAAGAACGTGCTCGCGGGGCGGAACGAGCGCGCACTCTACAAGATGGTGTGCGACGGCGAGACGGGTCGGGTCGCGGGCATCCACCTCCTCGGCCCCGACGCGCCCGAAATCCTCCAGGCCGCCGCGGTCGCGGTCAAGGCGGGGCTGACGAAGGAGCAGTTCGACCAGACGATCGCGCTCCACCCGACAATGGCGGAGGAGCTGGTGCTAATGAAGTGAGGCGGTTGCTCTCGCGCGGAATAGTCCGTATACAGCCCAAATCCGGTCCGGGAGAGAGTTGATGCGCCTGTCCACGCAAATCAAGCCGATCAGCTATGTCAAGGCGAACGCCGCGCAGATCATCGATGAGCTCGCCGATGGTGGCGAGCCGATCGTGGTGACGCAGAACGGCGAGGCCAAGGCCGTGGTGATGAGCGTTCACGAGTATGAGCAGAGGGAGGAAGCGCTCGCGCTGCTGAAGGTCCTCGCGATGGGGAGCCGCAATATCGCGGAGGGCAGGACCAAGCCCGCCGACGAGGTGCTCGACCGGCTTGAGCGCAAATACCGCGAGGGCTGAGCCGTGCCCCGATTGTACGAAGTCCGCTTCGATATGGAGGCGGAGCGCGACCTGGAAGGCATTGCCGATTACCTCGCCGCGCGCGCGTCACCGGCCCGCGCGCTCGAGTTTATCGGTGCGATTCGGCAGCAGGCGCAGACGCTGTCCACCTTCCCGGAACGGGGCGCGGTTCCCAAGGAGCTCGATCGTCTGGGCGTGCGCCAATACCGGCAGACGTTGCTCAAGCGGTATCGCATCTTTCACGAAGTGACTGACGCCGCAGTGGTAATCCTGCTCGTCGCCGACGGCCGCCGCGACATGGACGCGCTGCTCAGCAAGCGCCTGCTCGGGCGCGACCTGCCCGGCTGATTGCGCCCCCGTTCCCCGTCCCCTATAGCCCGCCGCATCTCACCGCCCCGGCCTCGCCCACGCGCCGCCGGGGCTCGTTCGTTTCAGGGAGCCTCGCATGGCGCGCCGCCGGCAAATCTATGAAGGCAAGGCCAAGATCCTCTACGAGGGGCCCGAGCCCGGCACACTGATCCAGTATTTCAAGGACGACGCCACCGCCTTCAACGCGCAGAAGAAGGGCACGATCAACGGCAAGGGCGTGCTAAACAACCGCATCTCCGAGCATATCTTCACCCTGCTCGACACGATCGGCGTGCCCACCCATTTCATCCGCCGCCTCAACATGCGCGAGCAGCTGATCCGGCAGGTGGAGATCGTGCCGATCGAGGTGGTCGTGAGGAACGTCGCGGCGGGGACGCTGTCGACCCGGCTCGGCATCGAGGAGGGCACCAAGCTGCCCCGCACGATCATCGAATATTTTTACAAGGACGACGCGCTCGGCGATCCGATGATCACCGACGAGCATATCGCCGCGTTCGGCTGGGCGTCGCAGGACGAGATGCACGACATCGCCGACCTCGCGATCCGGGTAAACGACTTTCTGTGCGGCTTGTTCGCGGGAGTCGGCATCAAGCTGGTCGACTTCAAGCTCGAGTTCGGGCGCATCTGGGACAACGACTATGGCCGGATCATCCTGGCCGACGAGATCAGCCCCGACGGGTGCCGCTTGTGGGACATGGAGACCAGCGAAAAGCTCGACAAGGACCGCTTCCGCCGCGACCTTGGTGGCGAGGTGGAGGCGTATCAGGAGGTGGCCCGTCGGCTCGGTCTGTTTCCCGAAGGCGGCGACCATGCGGTGCTCGACCTCGACAGTCACCGCAAACGGCGGGGAAAGTGAGATGAAGGCGACCGTCACCGTCCGCCTCAAGCCCGGCGTGCTCGACCCGCAGGGCCGCGCGATCCAGCATGCGCTGGGCGGGTTGGGGTTCACGGGCGTCGAGGACGTGCGCGTCGGCAAGCTGATCGAGCTGGAGCTGGCCGAGGACGCGGACGTTGACGCGATGTGCCGCGCGCTGCTCGCCAATCCGGTGATCGAGAGCTATCGGATCGCGCGCACCAATGACGGGCAGGGGGGTGAGGCGGCGTGAAGACCGCCGTTGTCGTCTTCCCTGGCTCCAACTGCGATCGCGACCTCGCGCGCGCGCTGGAGGCGGTGACGGGGCAAGCGCCGGTGATGGTGTGGCATCGCGAGACGCAGCTTCCCGACGGGGTGGGCTTGGTCGGCCTGCCGGGCGGCTTCTCCTATGGCGATTACCTTCGGACCGGCGCGATCGCGGCGCGCTCACCGATCATGCGCGCGGTGGCGGAGGGAGCGGGCAGGGGCTTGCCGGTGCTGGGCGTTTGCAACGGGTTCCAGCTGCTGACCGAGGCCGGGCTGCTCCCGGGCGCGCTGATCC
>CAXTTU010000323.1:0-3764 GCA_964247225.1 uncultured Sphingomonas sp.
AGCTTTGTTCCACGTGGAACTCACTTGCCCAGGCAAAAGCGCGAGAACAGCGCATCGAGCATCGCCTCGGTCGCATCGATCCCGATAATCGCTGCCAAGGCACGGTGTGCGATGCGGAGCTGCTCGGCAAGGAGCATAGGATCGGTCTCGTCGGCTGCATCGGACAGGGCATCGAACGCCTGTTGTACCAGCGCGCGTTGGCGTGCGTTGATCGCAAGCTGGTCGACACCCGGCAGCAACGCTCGCGCCTGTTCAGCGACTTGGTCCCAAAGCGCACCCATGCCGACGCCGGTCACCGCCGATACAGCAACCGCACCCGCCGGCGCGCGATCCCGGTCTGGCAAATCGCACCTTGGATGGACCCACACCGCCCCGGGCACCGGCGGCGCGTCGTCGCCAAGCCACAACAGCACGTCCGCCGATGCCATCGCAGCCCGCGCCAATCCCACACCGATCGCCTCGATCGGGTCCGACGTCTCGGTCAGCCCCGCCGTGTCGGACAGCAGATACGGCACCCCGTCCCGCTGCACTGCCGTTTCGACCCGGTCGCGCGTCGTCCCTGCAATCGGTGAGACAATCGCTATCTCGCGCTCGGCCAGCATGTTGATCAGCGTTGACTTGCCGCTGTTCGGCGGCCCGGCGATGACCACCCGGACACCATCGCGCAACCGCTCGACCGGCGGCGCGGCCAGGACGACCCGAAGCTCGGCAGCCAGCGTTACAATGTCCGCGCGGATGTCACCAACCCCCGCCGTTTCCTCCTCATCATCGTAATCGATTGCCGCCTCGACCCGCGCCGCCAGCCCCGCGAGCGTCGCCAGCCAGCCACGCACCTTTCCGCTCAGCTGCCCCTCCGCCGCCAGCAGCGCCGCGCGCCGTTGCCCCTCCGTCTCGGCCGCGAGCAGGTCCGCGAGCCCCTCCGCCTCCGCCAGGTCGACGCGCCCATTTGCCAGCGCGCGTCGGGTGAACTCGCCCGGTACCGCCGCGCGCACCCCCGGGTGCGCGATCAGCGCCGCTTCCACCGCCGCCGTCACCGCGCGTCCGCCATGGCAGTGGAGCTCCGCCACATCCTCGCCCGTCGCGCTCGTCGGGCCCGGGAAGGTCAGCACCAGCGCCCGGTCGAGCACTGCGCCATCCGCATCACGCAACATCCGCAATCCGGCCCGGCGTGCCTCCGGCAACGAGCCCGCTAGCGAGCGCACCGCCGCGAACGCCGCCGGACCGCTGACCCGAATCACCCCGATCGCGGCCGGCGGACGCCCGCTCGACAGCGCGACGATCGTGTCGGTCATTCGCTCGGGCTTCCCCCGCGCGCCTCGAACAAGCGCCGCCACATCTGCATCCCCGCCTCGCCCATCGGCGCCCAGCTCTTGACCATCGTCTCGATCAGCTCGGGCCGGACCGAACCATCCATCGTGTCCATCAACATCGCCAGATAGCGGTCGTGGAGCGGGGTCAGATCGGGTAGCCCCATCACTCGCCGTGCCTCCTCCGGCGTGCAGTCGACCTCCAGATTGATCTTCACCTCAGCCTCCTTGAGCGCGTCGTTGTGGCACGGCATAGCGCAATCATGGACATCCGCGACACCGCCGCGTTTGCGACGCCAATTGGTCGCGTCGAGGTGACCGGCGATGACGTCCAACTCCACAGTATCCGCATCCGTCCGCGTAGCGGCGCCGAACAGCCCGGAGCCGCCGACGCCGTTCGCCGGGCGCGCGAGCAGATAGAGCAATGGCTTGCGGGCGAACGCACCAGCTTCGACTTGCCACTCGCGCCCGCTGCGACCCCGCGTGGGGCGGCGCTGCGCAACGGCATCATCGCGGTCGGCTATGGCGAGACCGCAAGCTATGGCGCGGTCGCCCGCTTGCTCGCGTCAAGCCCGCGTGCGGTCGGGCAAGCCTGTGCGCGCAACCCGTTTCCGCTCGTTGTACCCTGCCATCGCGTGCTCGCCAGCGGGCGGCTCGGGGCCTATTCGGCGGGCGACGGCCCACTCACAAAGCAGTGGCTGCTCGACCACGAGCGGTATCACAAGGACAAAACATGACCACGATGATCATCGAAACGCTCGACGACACCGGCCGCCTCACTGCCTATCGCGCCGACCCGCCGGGTGAGCCACGCGCGGCGATTGTCGTCATCCAGGAGATCTTCGGCGTCAACGAAGGCATTCGCCGCAAATGCGACACGCTCGCCGAGGCGGGCTATCTCGCGGTCGCGCCCGACCTGTTCTGGCGGTTGCAGCCGAACACCGAACTCGACCCGGACGTCCCCGATCAGCTGCAACAAGCCTTCGGACTGATGGGCCGCTTCGACCAGGACGCGGGCGTTCGCGACATCGAGGCGACGATCCGCGCCGCGCGCGAGGCGGTGGGCGGCGGCAAGGTGGGCGCGGTTGGCTACTGCCTCGGCGGGCGATTGGCGTACATGACCGCCGCGCGCACGGACGTGGACGCCAGCGTCGGCTATTATGCGGTCGGCATCCCCGACCTGCTCGGCGAAGCGCCCGCGATCGCCAACCCGCTCATGCTGCACATCGCCGGCGCTGATCATTTCGTCACGCCCGATCAGCAGGCGGCGATGCACGCGGGGCTCGACACGCATCCCAAGGTGACGCTGTATGATTACCCCGGCGTCGACCACGGCTTCGCGACCGAGATCGGAGTGCGGCGCAGTCCGGAGGCGGCGGAGCTTGCCGACCGGCGGACAGCGGCGTTCTTCGCGGCTAACCTCGCTTGAGGAGCTGCCCCAGACCGATCTCCGGGTCGGTCCAGCCCTGGTGCAGCATCGTGCCTGCGACATAGATGATCACCGCCAGCCCGGCATAGGCGATCCAGCGGTGCTGCTCGATCACCCGCGCGATGAGGTTGGCGGCGACCGCCATCAGCGTCACCGACAGCCCGAGGCCAAAGAACAACACCGTCGGATGGTCGCGCGCCGCCCCTGCCACCGCGAGCACATTGTCGAGGCTCATCGACAGGTCGGCGAGCGCGACCTGCACCGCCGCGCGCGCGAAGCTGCGCGGGGCGGGGGCGACGTGGCCGACCTCCTTCGAATGCCCGGCGCGCAGCTCGCGCCACAGCTTCCATGCGACCCACAGCAGCAGCAGCCCGCCCGCAAACAGCAGCCCAACGACCTGCAGCAACCGCGTTGCGAACCAGGCGAAGACGAGCAGGCACAGGAGCGACAGCCCGACGCCGAGTAGCAGCACACGCTTGCGGTCACGCGGGGGCAGGCCCGCGGCGAGCGTGCCGAGGACAACGACATTGTCGCCTGCGAGCATCAGGTCGATGGCGATGACCTGGCCGAGTGCGGCGAGACCGGCGGGAGAGAGGGCGTCGGCGAGGCTGAAAATCGACATGCGGCTTGTCTAGGGCCTGAGGCGTAGGACGTCACCTATCGGCACCCTTACCGTCACCCCGGACTTGTTCCGGGGTCCAACCATCCGCGAGACGTCGCGCTTGGGGAGACGAAAGCAACGTCAGCGTAGAGGCGCGGGCAAAGCCTGCGCTGGACGTCGGACGGGTCAGGCGAGCAAGGCTCGCCAGCCCGCCGACCGAGCTTGCGCGAGTCAGCCGAACGTGGTCGGCTGCCGCGCTACGCTACTGATTCATACTGTCAAAAAAGTCCTCGTTCGTCTTCGAGTCCTTCATCTTGTCGAGCAGGAACTCCATCGCGTCGATCGTCCCCATCTGCATCAGGATGCGGCGCAGCACCCACATCTTCGACAGCTTGGGCTTGTCGACCAGCAGCTCCTCCTTGCGCGT
>CAXTTU010000324.1:0-3752 GCA_964247225.1 uncultured Sphingomonas sp.
GTTCGTCGCCGGGCATGATGCGAGCGACGTGCTGCGCGAACTCGTCCAAAACGAATATGATGGTGGCGGCCAGGTGCTGACGCTTACCTTCGGAAGCCGCTCGCTCGAGGTCGCCGGCACGGGTCGGAACATCGACCGCAAAGGTTGGGAACGGCTCTCGGTCATTGTCGCCACTGGCAATGTGATGGGCAGCGGGCAAGCCGAGGTGATGGTACCAAAGTGGTACTAAAGGAAAATGGGATCGGCTCCAAAAATTTCGGCCTGCGCTCGCTCTTCCGTTTCGGTGACGAGATCCACGTGCGTTCTGGCGGGCAGGTCGCACCGCTCGATCTTCAAACCTAGGAAACAGGGCGCGAGCGGGATCCGGCGTGGCGGGGCGAGAAGGGTGTTCGTGTCTACGTGCCTTATCGGCCGGAGGCGACCGAGAGGCTCGAGGCCTTCACCGGCGAGCGCGAGGAGCATGCCATCAAGTTGATGACGGCGGGAATGCCGGACACGTTGGTCAAGCTGGCGCTCAGCGGCAAGAATCTCGGCTTGCGCGAGGTCAACATCCGCTCGATCCGCACGGACCGGATGCTGCGCTGGAAGCAAGACGCGAAGTTCGAACGCTGCCGTGCCGCAGGCGTCACCATGGTGGCACGGAGCGGGCGGCTTATCGATGGCGACGTCAGGGGTGTGTCGTTTCAGGAGGAAGAATTCTCGAGATCGGTAGAGATCCCGGCTGAGCATGCAACACGTCGCTTCCCGGCCTATCACAAGCTGCCGGGTGGAAAGCTGAAGATCGCGGTTTCCGTCCCAATCGCACGCCGGCGGATCGATCTCGGTCAGTATGGCCATTTCTATTATCCACTGAAGGCGTCTTCCTCGCGCACCGGCTGTGCCGTCAGTGTCAACGCGCCTTTCGAACTCAACACCGATCGCGGCGGGATCAACGACCATGTCTGGAACGACTGGCTCATCGATCAGGCCGTCAAGCTGACCATCGATCTGCTCAAGGTCGACTGGTTCGGCCGATGTGGTGCGGACGCCTTCAAGGCGCTGGTCGGAAACGGCACCGCCAGCCCGGACCGCTTCGCGGCCAAGATCGCCGAACGGCTGGCGCAGGACGCCTGTTGGGCCACGCAAGGAAAGGACGAAAAGCATTTCGCTTCCGCGAGCCAGATCGTGCTGCCAGTAGAAAAGGAGTTTACTGGATCCCTCAGCAATAAGCGCTATCTTGATCCGGCGCTCGCAGGCGACAAGGCCTTGTGCGATTTGATTGCCGACTGCGGCGCCAAGCGGTTCACTGTCTCCTCGCTGGTTCGGCTGCGATGCGCGGGCAAGGATGCGACCGGTCTTGCGACCAAGGTCGGCGACGACGCGGACCTCCATCTTACGAATTACAGCCGCGACCTCGCCGGACTCGATATGCAGAAGCGCCAGGCCGCCGCCCTGTCAGCCTATCCGCGCCGCCTGACCAGGCAGTATAAAGCCGATCTCGCCAATACGCCCTCCACCCTGAGCGCGTCCGGCGAGCTCAAGGCCGCCGCCGAGCTCATGATCGTAGATCCCGATCTCTGGGTTGACTGCCCCGAGCCGGAAGCCAACAGGCTGCATCCGGAACTCGTGCCTTTCAAAGCAATTTCGGGGCATTGCCGGACGTTCAACGAAGAGCAATGGCTGATCGACGCTGCCGAGCGTGCGGCTACGGTCGCGCCTGACAATCGAGAGCGCGAAACCCTTTACCGCAAGCTGCTGACGCGCGAGGCGCCGATCAGCCGGCCCGCCCTGATAGGGTTGCGTAACAATCCCGGTGGTCAAGAACCAGCGAGGCCAGTGGGTCGCCCCAGCCGCCATTGTGCATCTCAAGAAGCCGCTCGCCCGACTGCCCGACCCGGTGATCGACGCGCCGTCAAAGGAGATGCTGAACACACCTGTTCTGATGGTGCGCCTACAAATTCGTAACACGCTGAACGGCTCGGATCTCGTGCGATTTGCCCGGAGCCTCGCCGAACGATCCGAGATGGCGGAGCGTTTCGAAAAGCTGCTCGCTGACAATCTCAGGCTGCTGAGTACCGCGATTGTCGAAGAGTTGCGGGCTATCCCATGCATTAAGGCGCGGTCGGGCCAGCTTGTCTCCCCGGCCACGCTGCACCTCGACACGGCGACCAATCGGTTGTGCATTGGTGATAACGACCGAATCGTCGCCGGGACCAATGATCTCCTCTATCGCAAGCTGAAACTCAAAGCCGCACCTGACCGCGAGACCCTTCTCGGTATTATCGAGTTCCATCGGAAGGAGAGCAACGCTCCGACCAGGCCGGATCTTCTCTATGCCGCGTTAGTGGAGGCGATTGGGCGCGAGCGGCGCGCCAAGTCGGAGATCGCCGACTTGCCTATCTGCTGGGTGCAGAACGGCTATTACGCGCCCTCGAAGATCCTCGTTGGGCCTCGAACGGCGGCACCGCTAGCCGAGGCGATCCCACTCTATCGATTTTCCAATGGTGTCGGCCACGCCTATCAGGAGCTTGGCGCCGCCACCCAGCCGAACGATAGCCATTGGGCACGCTTCTTCCGGCACGTCGGGACCGACTGGGCCTCGGACGCGCCGGTCGACATGCGTCGCCGGCGCGTCCTACTTGAAGCCTATAACGCGCGCGGAGCATTCGGGCTGCCGCAGGGGCTCGAGAACGTTCGCTGCTTGATTGATGATCGGGCGCGGCTCTTCACGCTTGCGGAGTTGCACGCCGGCCAAGTTGTCGAACCCGCCTTTCAGGCGCTTGAGGAAGCGCTCCGCACTGCCAACAGTAGAATCGGCATCATCGAGCGGTCCGAACGTTCACAGGCCTTTGTCGGTGTGCTCGGCATTCGCCCAATGTCGGCGATTGCGGGCACGGGCCAGCCGGTGCTCGGCCTTCCGGGCCGTCCACAGCTCTGGTACAAGCCCAAGCATAGCGAACGTGTTCTCGCCATGCTGCACCGGCCGACCTTCGCGCGTGCGCTGTATGGGCGTTGTCAGGTTGATGGTTGAGGCGGCGCCAAGAGCTTGCGGCTGATCAGGGCGTCACGTTGCGGGTGCTACGCCGACCACCTCACGCCAGATGCGGGAAGGCGGCATCCCGTGCAGCCCGGTGTTCATCGGCGGTCAGGCGGTGACGGCTGAGCTGGAAGTGGTTGTGGATGCGGGCGTGGGTGGACAGGAAGCGCTGGGCGTGGCGCGCTGACTTGAACCGCTGCATCTGCCGCTCTCGTCAGCGCGTTGGCTGGTGCGAGACCTCTGCCCGGTTGTTCAGGTACTTGCTTTGCCGGTGCTCGACATGGGGCAGGATCGTGCGCTTCGCCGCCGCGTAGCTCTTGAACTTGTCCGTCACGATCACCCGAAGCACGTATTGCAGGCCGCGCAGCAGCTTGCGGAAGAACCGCTGGCCGCGTTCGTGTTGCGCCGGCTCTGGACCAGGATGTCCAGCACGTGCCCGTCTTGGTCCACCGCACGCCCAAGGCAGTGCTGCTTGCCGCCGATGCGGATGAACACCTCGTCGAGGTGATTTGTCGCCCGGCCTCGGCCGGCGCCGCTTCAGCCCGTTCGCGAACAGCCGGCCGAAGCGCAGGCCCCACTCGCGGATGCTCTCGTAGCTGACCACCACGCCGCGGGCGGCGAGGATCGTCTCGACGTCACGCAGGCTCAGGCTGAAGCAGTGACACAGCCACACCGCGTGCTGGATCACCTCGGCCGGGTAGCGGAAGCCGCGGTATGGTTTGGGAGCATGCGCCAT
>CAXTTU010000325.1:0-3733 GCA_964247225.1 uncultured Sphingomonas sp.
ACCGCCGGGCTCGGCTACAACATCATCACCAAGGGGCCGCTGCTCCACGAATATGAGCGGCTCGGCATCCTGCCCGGCGCGGTGAACACGACCGTCGAGGCGCAGATGCGGCAGGTCCGCCCGCGCTCGCTGGCCGAGTTCGCGGACCGGGTCGCGACGCTGCCGCTGATCGCCGATCCGGGGACGAAGTGGAGCTATTCGATCGGGCTCGACGTGATGGGCCGGGTGATCGAGGTCGCTTCGGGGCAGCCGTTCGACCAGTTCGTCAACACGCGCATCTTCGCGCCGCTGGGGATGCGGTCGAGCTATTGGACCGTGCCCGCGAGCGAGGCGGGGCGGCTGGCGACCAACTACGCGTTCGTGGGCGACAACCCGCTCGTCCCGGACGCGAACGGCGCGACGCGGCTGCCGCTCGACCCGGGGGCGGCGTCGGTGTTCCTCCAGCCGCCGAGCTTCCCTTATGGCGGCGCGGGGCTGGTGACGAGCGCGCGCGATTATGACCGGTTCGCACACATGCTCGCGAATGGAGGGTCGCTGGAGGGCGTGCAGATCATGCGACCGGAGACGGCGGCGCTGATGATGAGCAACTTGCTGCCCCCCGGCGTCGAGTATCACGGCATCAGCGGCACGACCGGGGGCACCCAAGGCGCGGCGCTCGGCTATGGCGCGGGCGGGACGGTGGCGCTTGCCGATACGCCCGGCGGCGCGGGGAAGGGCACCTATGCCTGGGGCGGGGCGGCGGGCTCGATCTTCTGGGTAGATCCGACGCGGCGGTTCCGCGCGACGGTGATGGTGAATTATTTCCCCGCCGATCGCTGGCCGGTGCGCGCCGAGACCGCGCGCGCGCTGCTCGCCGACGCGGCGCGGCTGGGACGGTGAGTGTCTTTGTAGAGTCTGGGCCGGGCTTCACCGGCGGCACGCTCGACCGTGCGGACCGGCTGCGCCACGATGAGGCGGCGCTGGCGGCGGCGATGGCGGACCCGCGCGCGCGTTTGCTGAAGCTCGGCCCGGGGTACATGCCGGAGATCAGCGACGACGGGCGGCTTGGGTGGACGACGCTGGCGGACGCGCCCGAGAACGCGGCGCTGGTGCTGCTCGGCCTCGATGGCGACGCGCCCCGCTTCGCCGCAATCACCGGAGAGGCGGGCGGCGCGCCGTTCCGCTCGCCCGCTTTGCTCGCGGCGCTTGACCAGATGCAGGCGGGGGAGGAGGCAACCTGGGCGGCGGCGCGCGCCGTACTCGACTGGCACGCGCGGCACGGCTTCTGCGCGAATTGCGGGAGTCAAACGCAAGTGTTCCGCGCGGGCTGGGGGCGGCGCTGCCCGGCCTGCGCGACCGAGCATTTCCCGCGCACCGACCCGGTGGTCATCATGATTGCCGAGCATGACGGTCGCGCGTTGCTCGGGCGTCAACCAAGCTGGCCCGCCGGGCGCTATTCGGCACTGGCCGGGTTCCTCGAACCGGGCGAGTCGATCGAGGAGGCCGTGCGCCGCGAAGTGCTGGAAGAAGCGGGCGTCACCTGCGGCGCAGTCCGCTACGTCGCCAGCCAGCCCTGGCCGTTCCCCTCGCAACTGATGATCGCCTGCGTAGCGGAGGCGCTCGGCGACGCGATCACGCTCGACGCCAATGAGCTGGAGACCGCCGGCTGGTTCACCCGCGACGAGGTCCGCGCGGCGCTATCCGGCGACGGCCCGTTCGTCGCGCCGCCCCGTTATGCAATCGCGCATACGCTCCTGCGGACCTGGGCCGGCTGAACCAATACGCGTCGCGGCCCGGGACCCCCGACCGCCGCTGCTCGTTATAGTCCTGAGGCATAGAGGCAAACGGCATGGCGAGCGAAGTTCGCGCAATCCCGGGTAGCGAGCGGTCGGTGCCCGCCGACGCGAAGGTGACCGGGCGGGTGCCCGACAACCGGCGCATCGTGGTCAGCGTGTACCTCAAGCCAGACGAAGCCCCCACCGGCGCGCAAACGCGCGAGTCGCTCCACGCCGCGCGCGAGACGGCGCACCAGGCGGACGCCGACGCGCTGACTGCCTTTGCGAAGGAGGCTGGGCTGGAAGTGGTTGAGGTTGACCTCGCGCGAAGGCTGATCAAGCTCGGCGGTCCGGCGTCCGCGTTCGAGAGCGCGTTCGGGACGCAGCTTCACGAAGGCGAATTGGCGGGCCGCGCGGTGCGGGTGCGGACGGGCGCGATCCACCTGCCCGCGCCGCTGGCCGACCGGGTGCTGGCGGTGCTGGGGCTCGACACGCGGCCGGTGGCGACCGCCAAGATCGTGCCGCACCGGGGCACGACCCGGCCGAAGGGGCATCTGCCGACCGAGGTCGCCGCGCTCTACGGCTTCGGCGGCGCGCACGCGGCGGGCGAGTGCATCGGCATCGTCGAGCTCGGCGGCGGCTATACGGACGCGGACAACCAGGCAGCGTTCGCGGCGATGGGGTTGCCCGTGCCCCCCATCGTCGCGGTGCCCGTCGACGGCGGCGCGAACACGCCAGGCGACACCAGCGGCGCCGATGGCGAGGTCGCGCTCGACATCCAGGTCGCGGGCGCGGTGGCGGTCGGCGCGGCGCTCGCCGTCTATTTCGCGCCCAACACCAACCAGGGCTTTGCCGACGCGATCACGCAGGCGGTGCACGACCAGACCAACAAACCGTCAGTGGTGTCGATCAGCTGGGGCGGGCCGGAAAGCGGCTGGACCGGGCAGGCGATCGCGGCGATGCGCGCCGCCTTTGACGACGCGGCGGCGCTGGGCGTGACGGTGACGGCGGCATCGGGCGACTCGCTCGCGACTGACGGGGTCAAGGACGGCAAGGCGCATGTCGATTACCCGGCGTCCGACCCGGCGGTGCTCGGCTGCGGCGGGACCAAGATCGCGACGCGCGGGAAGAAGCTGACCGATGAAAGCGTGTGGAAGAGCAATGGCGGCGGGACGGGGGGCGGCGTGTCCGCGCTGTTCAAGGTGCCGGCTTATCAGCACGGACTGACGCTGCCTAAGCCGCCATCGCGCAAGGGCGGGCGCGGCGTGCCCGACGTGGCGGGCGATGCCGACCCGGACAGTGGCTATCGCGTCGTCGTCGGCGGGCAGGTGCAGCTGATTGGCGGGACCAGCGCGGTTGCGCCGCTGTGGGCGGGGATCGCCGCGGTTCTGAACGCGGGTGCGAGCAAGCCGATCGGCCAGCCGCATGCGCGCCTCTACGCCGCGCCGGGGGCGTTCCGCGACGTGACGGTGGGCGACAACAAGGCGGGCGATGTCGGTTTCGACGCTGCGCCGGGATGGGACCCATGTACCGGGCTCGGCTCGCCCGACGGCGCGAAGCTGCGCGCGGCGTTCGCGGAACCGGCGCGCGCGTCGGACGATTGACCGCGCATGAGCAGCACCATCCCGCGCCACCCCGAGGTCGACCCCGAGCGCGAGCGGACGCCCAGGCCGTTCAACGACGACCGGTCCTATTCGGGCGAGGACTACCATATCAAGGACGAGACGGCGGTCGGTCGCGCCCATCCCAGCGGCGAGGCGACGACCTGGACACCCGGCCCAGCCGACCCCGGCGCGACGCATGGCGACCGCGACCTGCCGCCCGAAGTCGGCAAGCGCGCCTGGTCCGATCCTGTCACCGGTGAGGTCCACGGGTCGGGCACGGGCGACGGTAGCGGCTCGCCGGGCGAGAATTACGACGATGGCGTCAGCGAGGGCGACTCGGTCACCGGCGGCCCGGGCGGGAAATCATAGCGCCGG
>CAXTTU010000326.1:0-3712 GCA_964247225.1 uncultured Sphingomonas sp.
CAGGTGCCCGCCGCCTCGATCAGCTCCGGCGTCGGCTCGGCGAGTTCGGTCTCCAACCCGTATCCCGCGTCGCCGGGTTGCTCCGCCCGGGCGTAGGTGAGGCCGCGCACGGCGGCGAGCAGCTGCTCGACCGCGCCGTAGGGTTGACCCTCGGCAAGCCGCGCGAGCCACCCCTCGCTCGCCAGCGCGCGCGCCGCCTCCACGGCGTCGCCGATCGCGCGCGCGCCTCCTTCGTCATAGCTGGCGACATCGGACAGCCGCGCGGCGAGCCCCCGCCGTCGCCCGCGCCCGGTGCTCTCCGGCCCGAGGATCCAGCGCCTGAGCTCGATCGTCTCCGCGCCGGTCAGCGCGACCGCGAACATGCCGTCGGCGGCGTCGTGGAGGTGGTGACCCTCGTCGAACACATAGCGGGTCGGGCGCGTCGCCAACTCGCGCCCGCGCGCGGCATTGACCATCACCAGCGCATGGTTGGCGACGACGATGTCCGCTTCTGCCGAGGCACGCGCGGCGCGCTCGATGAAGCAGCGGCGATAATGTGGGCATCCCGCATAGACGCACTCGCCGCGGCGGTCGGTGAGCGCGGGGCTGGCGTTGCGACGGAATAAGGTCGGCAACCAGCCGGGCAGGTCGCCGCCGACCATGTCGCCGTCCGCGCTATACGCCGCCCAGCGCGCGACCAGCTGCGCCAGCACCGCCGCGCGCCCCTGAAACCCGCCTTGGAGCGCGTCCTCCAGATTGAGGAGGCAGAGATAATTCTCGCGCCCCTTGCGCGTGACGACCTTGGCGCGGCGTGTTTCCTCGTCGGGGTAGAGGCGACGCGACTCGGCCCCGAGCTGGCGTTGGAGCGCCTTGGTATAGGTCGACACCCACACCGCCCCGCCCGCCTGTGCCGCCCAGAGCGAGGCGGGGGCGAGATAGCCCAATGTCTTGCCGATGCCCGTCCCCGCCTCCGCCAGCACGAGGTTGGGCGCATCGCGAACGCTGCGCGGCGCGAAGGCGGCGGCGGCGGCCTGCGTGTAGGCGCGCTGGCCGGGGCGCTCCTCCGCGCCATCGCCGGTAAGTTCGTGAAGGCGTGCTTCGGCGGCGGCGGGATCGATCGACACCGTGCGTGGCGCTGGGCGGGGCGCGACCTCCTCCCATTCGGGGAGCCGCGCCCACAGCCCGCGCTCGCTCTTCTCCGGCTTCGCGAGGCGGCGCGCGAGGAGCGGTGCCCATGGCCAGCGCAGCCTCGTCAGCGCGCCCAGGCTGTTCCACGCCCCCTCGCGCTCGGGCCACCCGCCTTCCGCGGTGGCGAGCAAAGCAGCGGCGGCCTCGCGCAGGAAGGCGGCGACGTCCGCGTCCCCCTCGGGCGGCGACAGGTCCACCGCGCGCGCCAGCCCCGCCGGGGTCGGCACCGCGAAGCGCGCGGGGTGGATGAACGCGAACAATTCCAGCAGGTCGAGCCCCGACAGCTCCGCATAGCCCAGCCGCTGCCCGATCAGCGCGGCGTTGAGCAGGATGACGGGCGTGTCCGCGACCAGCCGGATCGCCTCGCCCCGCCCGACCTCGCGGCACTCGTCGGCGGTGGCGATCCAGATGCCCGCATGGCCGGCGTGGAGCGCGGGGTGGGGAAACGGGTCCATCGCCCCCTCGCTATGGGGAGCGCGGAACGTTCTGGCAACGACTCAGGGAAGGCCGAGGCCCTCGCCGCTAACCACGAGCCCGGCTATGGTGGTTGATTGCAGCTCAAAGCTGAGCGGTACCCGCTGTTTCTCCCCGTAAACCCCGCTTTGCGGCGACCAGAACTGGTTCAGCTGCCCCGTTTTCAAGTCCGCGACCCAAAGCTCCGGTACGCCGGCCGAAGCATAAAGCGAAACCTTACGCGTCAGCTCGAACCGGCTCGACCGGTCTACTACTTCGAGTGCCAACGCGATGTCGGACACCTGGAAATAGCGGCGGTCGAGCGCCGCTCGCGCGATGATCGCGTCGGGTTGCGGCAGACTGTCGTCCCCCCAGCTGGATCGCGATCTCGTTAAAGGCTTCCAGTTCGGAACCGATCCGTTCAAGCGCGCGCTGCAACAGCCGGACGAGCCGGTTCTTGACGACACCGTGCAACCGGTACTCCGCATTCATGGCGATGATCGTTCCTTCGATCAGCTCGACCTTATAGAGGCCGTCGAACGCGCCCGAGCGATCGAGCAGCTCGAAATCAGAGATACGGAGCTTCAGCGGGCGGGACTCAGGCCAGGCGTGCGATGGCGCGTTCACAGGTCAGGACATAGCAGCCCTACGCCGACGTCGGAAGCAACATCCTATCCGGAATGGTGTCAACGGCTCCCGACCTCGTCACCGCTTAAACGCGGCACCGCGATCCGGCATCCCAGGTGACCGTCCCGTGCGCGCGCGCTATTGCCCGCGCCATGACCGACCTCCGCGATGCCGCCCTCCTGTCCAAAGCCTGGCCATACGAGGAAGCGCGCAAGCTGCTGAAGCGCTGGCCGGAGGGGAAGCCGGGGGGCGAGGCAATCGTGTTCGAGACGGGGTACGGCCCGTCGGGCTTGCCGCATATCGGCACTTTCACCGAGGTGTTGCGGACGACGATGGTCCGGCGCGCGTTCGCCGCGCTGTCCGACGCACCGACGAGGTTGACCGCGTTCAGCGACGACATGGATGGGCTTCGCAAGGTGCCCGATAATGTCCCGAACGGCGACATGCTGCGCGCGAACCTC
This sequence comes from uncultured Sphingomonas sp., assembly GCA_964247225.1. Lineage (GTDB taxonomy): Bacteria > Pseudomonadota > Alphaproteobacteria > Sphingomonadales > Sphingomonadaceae > Sphingomonas. The sequence goes on from CAXTTU010000326.1 coordinate 2,709, forward strand.
GGCAAGCCGCTGTCGCGCATACCCGACCCATTCGGGACGCACGACAGCTTCGCCGCGCACAACAATGCGCGCCTGCGCGAGTTTCTCGACCGCTACGGGTTCGAGTACGAGTTCGCCTCGTCGACCGATTATTACACCGCCGGTCGCTTCGACGACGCGCTCAGGCAAGTGCTCCGCCATTATCAGGCCATCCTTGACATCATGCTGCCGACGCTCCGGGCGGAGCGGCGCGAAACCTACTCTCCCGTGCTGCCGATCAGCCCGACCACGGGCGTGGTGCTCCAGGTGCCGGTCGAGGTGGTCGACGCCGACGCCGGCCTGATCGCGTTCGACAACGGCGGAGAGCGCGTCGTCCAGTCCGCGCTCGGCGGGCTCGCCAAGCTGCAATGGAAGGTCGACTGGGCGATGCGCTGGGTCGCGCTCGGCGTCGATTACGAGATGGCGGGCAAGGACCTGATCGACTCCGTCACCCAATCCGGCCGCATCGCGCGGGTGCTGGGTGCGCGCCCGCCCGAGGGATTCAACTACGAGATGTTCCTCGACGAAGCGGGCGAGAAGATCAGCAAGTCGAAGGGGAACGGGCTCAGCCTCGACCAATGGCTCCGCTATGGGCCGGAGGAGAGCCTCGCCTACTTCCTCTACCGCGAGCCGAGACGCGCCAAGCAGCTGCACCTGGGCGTGATCCCACGCGCGGTGGAGGATTACTGGAAATCGGCGGCGGATTACCGCGCACAGCCGGTCGAGCAGCGGCTCGGCAATCCGGTCCACCACATCCACGATGGCGAGCCGCCCGCCGACCCGCCGCCGGTGTCGTTCGGGCTGCTGCTCAACCTCGTCGGCGTGCTCGGCGGCGAGGCGAGCGCGGAGCAGGTGTGGGCGTATCTCGCGCGTTACCTCCCCGACGCGACGCCCGAGCGCTATCCCGCGCTCGACCGGCTGATCGGGCACGCGCTGGCGTACAACCGCGACCATGTCGCGCCGACGCTCCACCGCCGCGCGCCGGA
>CAXTTU010000327.1:0-3693 GCA_964247225.1 uncultured Sphingomonas sp.
GTCTGATGGGGCCCAACCACGCGGTCGTCACCGCCTGCTCGACCGGCGCGCATTCGATCGGCGACGCAGCGCGGATGATCAAGGACGACGATGCCGACATCATGTTGGCGGGCGGGGCGGAAAGCACGGTCAATCCGCTCGGCGTCGCAGGGTTCGCGCAGGCGCGCGCGCTCAACATGAGCATGAACGATCGCCCGACCGAGGCCAGCCGACCCTATGACAAGGACCGCGACGGCTTCGTGATGGGCGAGGGCGCGGGCGTGGTCTGCCTGGAGGAGTATGAGCACGCGCGCGCGAGGGGCGCGACGATGTATGCCGAAGTGATCGGCTATGGCCTCTCGGGCGACGCCTACCACGTCACCGCCCCGCACCCGGACGGGTCGGGTGCATATCGCTCGATGGAGATGGCGATCCGCAAGTCGGGGCTCGCGCTCGACGAGATCGACTATATCAACGCGCACGGCACCTCGACGCCGCTCGGCGACGAGCTGGAGCTGGGAGCGGTTCGGCGGCTGTTCGGCGACGCGATCGGCGGCCTGTCGATGAGCTCGACCAAGTCCGCGATCGGCCATTTGTTAGGCGGCGCGGGCGCGGTGGAGTCGATTTTCTGTATTTTAGCGATGCGCGACGGTGTGGTGCCGCCGACGCTCAACCTCGATAACCCGAGCGAGAATTGCGCGGGCGTCGACCTCGTCCCGCACACCGCGAAGAAGCGCCAGGTGCGGGCGGTGCTCAACAACAGCTTCGGCTTTGGCGGCACCAACGCGTCGCTGGTGATGCGGGCGGTCTAGGCGGATGCGCAGGCTTGGCTGTTCGGGCCTGCTCGCGGCATTGGTGCTGGTCGCGGCGCTGTTCTGGGGCGTGCACGACTGGCGCGGAGCGGGGCCGGCGCGGCGGACGCTGACCGTCACCGTGCCGCAGGGCGCATCGCTCGCGGGGGCGTCCGCGGTGCTGGAGCGGGCGGGCGCGGTCCGCTCGGCGCGGCGGTTTCGGCTGTGGGCGAAACTGTTCGGCTCGTCCGCCGCGATCAAGGCGGGCGAGTATCGCATTGCGCCACGGCTCAGCCAGTCGGACATCCTCAAGCTGCTCCAGGGCGGGCGGACGCTGCAGCGGTTCGTGACGGTGCCGGAAGGCTGGCCTTCGGTGCTGGTGCAGGAGGCGCTCGCCAAGGCACCCGAGCTGAGCGGCCCCGCGCCGCTGCCCGCCGAGGGAAGCGTCCTGCCCGACACCTACAGCTACGCGAATGGCGAGGCGCGGGCCAAGGTGGAAGCGCGGATGATCCGGGCGATGAGCAAGTACCTCGCCGCTGCCTGGGCGAAGCGCAAGCCGGGCATCGCGGTCGCGACCCCGCGCGAGGCGTTGATCCTCGCCTCGATCGTCGAGAAGGAAACGGGCAAGCCCGCTGAACGGCGCGAGGTCGCGGCGGTGTACGGCAACCGGCTCAAGCGCGGGATGATGCTGCAGGCGGACCCGACGATCATCTACCCGATCACCAAGGGAAAGCCGCTCGGGCGGCGGATCCTCGAATCGGAGGTTCACGCCAGGAACGCGTACAACACCTATGCGATGACGGGCCTGCCCGCGGGGCCGATCTGCAATCCGGGGCGGGCGAGCATCGACGCGGTGCTCGACCCCGCGCCGAGCGGGGCGCTGTATTTCGTCGCGGACGGGACGGGCGGCCATGTGTTCGCGACGACGCTGGAGCAGCACAACGCGAACGTGAAACGGTGGTACGCGCTGAGGCGCGCACGGGGCGAGATGTAGGCTCGGCGCTAGCGATATGCCTGCGCGAACGCCGCCGCCGCGCCATAGAGCCCCGGCTGCGGGTGGGCGATGAGCTTCACTGGCAGCGACGCCATGAGCTGCTGAAACCGCCCCTTCGCCGCGAAGCGTTCGGCGAAACCCGAGAGCGGCAGCTTTTCCTTGAGCCGCAAGCCGAGCCCGCCCGCGATAACTACCGCCTTGCCCCCTTGCGCCAGCGCGAGGTCGCCCGCGACCGCGCCGAGCGCTAGACAGAAGCGGTCTAGCGCGGCGAGTGCGAGGCTGTCGCGCCCGTCCAGCGCCGCCGCCCACAATGCCTTGTCCTCGAGCTCCGCCACCGCGCGCCCTTCGATGGCGGCAAGCGTCTCGTACCAAGCGCGGATCGACGGCCCCGCGCACACCCGCTCCGCCGACACGCGGGTGAACCGCGCGCGGAGCCGGGCGACCAGCGCGTCCTCGATCGCGTCGAGCGGGGCATAGTCGACATGGCCGCCCTCGGTTTCCAGCACATGATAGCCGCTCTCGATACGCAGCACTTGCGCGACGCCTAGCCCGGTGCCCGGGCCGCAGATCGTGATCACCCCCGCGTCGGGCAGCGGCGCGTCGGGCCCGCAGATATGCTCGAACTGGTCGGCGGGGGCTTGCGCGACCGCATGCCCGACCGCGCCGAAGTCGTTGAGCAGCACGAAACGGTCGACGCCGAGCCGCTCGGGAATCAGTGCTGGCCGGATTACCCACGGATTGTTGGTAAGCCGGATCACCTCGCCCCCGATCGGCGATGCGACCGCGATCGCGACCGCGCGGGGCAGGGGACGCGCGAGCGCTGCACCAAACGCCTCCCAAGCGGTCTGCAGGCTGGCGTACTCCGCGGCGCGCAGCGTCACCGGCTCGCCGAGCGCGACGACGCGACCGGCATCGACGCTGGCGAGCGCGAAGCGGGCGTGGGTACCGCCGATATCGGCCGCGACAAGGTCGGTCACCATACTCCCTCTCCCCGCGGCGCGGGGAGAGGGGAGGTAGGCACACCGCCCGTATCCTTACTCCCCCTCTCCCCGGCCCTCTTCCCGAAGGGGAGAGGGAGAGTGAGGCCTACGCCGCCCAATGAATGTCGACCGGCAGCTCCGCCTCGGCGAGCACGCGGCCGATCGGGTAAGTCGAGCCCGGCCCCTGCTCGATCGCGCGCTCGATCACGTCGCGCTTGTCCTGGCCGGTGACCGCGATCGTCAGCGCCTTGGCCGAGGTGATCGCCGCGCGGCTGAGTGTAACGCGCGGGACCGGGGCCTCCTTGGGCAGCGGATCGGGCATGACGCCCAATGCACGCCGCTCGCGCGGGCCGTTCAACGCCTCGTCATAGTCGGGGCCGGGGAAGATCGAAGCGGTATGCCCGTCGCCGCCGACGCCGAGCAGCACCAGGTCGAGCGGCCAGTGCAGGTCGGCGACGCGCGCGTCCGCCGCGCGGCCCGCCGCGCGGTAATCCGCCGCCTTGTCGCTCACCAGCGGGATCACCCGCGCGCCGGCGGGGATGAACGCCTTGCCCAGCATCGTCGCGTTGGAGAGCGGATCACCCAGCGGCACGATCCGGTCGTCGCCGGGGATGATCGTCACCCGCTTCCAGTCGAGCTTCGCCTCGGCGAGCTTGGCGTAGATCGGCACGGGCGTCTTGCCGCCGGACAGCGCGATCACCGCGCCCCCACGCGCGTCGAGCGCGGACTCGATCACAAACTGCAGATCGCCCGCGACCGCGGCCGCCATCTCGGCCGCGTCGTCATAATCCCACCATTCGATCTCGGTCATTGCACGTCCTTGTTGGTCTTGTTCTGCAGGCGAATGGGTCGGCGTTCAATCGTCCTGCCACGTCACCCCGTCGCGCTCGGTCAGCGCCACCGCGCTGCCCGGGCCCCAGCTGCCCGAGGGATAGCTCTTCGGCTTGGT
>CAXTTU010000328.1:0-3689 GCA_964247225.1 uncultured Sphingomonas sp.
CCCAAGGACACGCTGGCGCTGCTCAAGACCGCGGAGGATGCGGGCGCGCCGGTGCGCATTGTCGAGGCGGTGGTCAAGGTCAACGACGCCCGCAAGCGCGCGATGGGGCGAAAGGTGCTCGCGGCGCTGGGGCAGAAGAACGGCGGCGGCGAGGCGCGGGGAAAGACGGTGGCGCTGCTCGGCCTCACCTTCAAGCCCAACACCGACGACATGCGCGACGCGCCGAGCCTTGCGATCGTGCAATGCCTGCTCGACACGGGCGTGACGGTCCGCGCGCACGATCCCGAGGGGATGGCGGCGGCGCGCGCGATGCTGCCCGACATCGGCTATTGCGCGGACGCGTACGACGCGGCGACGGGCGCGGACGCGGTGGTGATCGTGACAGAATGGGACGCCTACCGCGCGCTCGACCTCCAGCGGCTGAAAGCCGTGATGGCCGCGCCGGTGCTGGTGGACCTGCGCAACATCTACACCCGCGACGAGGTGGAGCGGGCGGGGTTCGCGTACACGGCGGTGGGGCGGTAGGGGCGAGGGCGCGCCGTGTCAGGTGTCGGGATTGTAGCCATCGGCCTTGGGGCCTGGCTTTGCGGAACGACGTTGATGGGCGCGATGGCGCAATGGTTCGCGCTACAGGAAGACTATCCGCCGACAGATGAAGCGCCCCGCCTCGTGTTGCGCGCCAGAAGCGGAGCTATCGGCCCCTTGTCGCTCCTTCGCGTCCGGTACAATGGCTGCGTGACCTTGGCCGCGTGCGCCTCCGGCCTTCGCGTAAGTGTGTGGCGAGTTTTCGCGCCGTTACAGCGTCCGTTCGAGGTGCCATGGACGGACATCGACGCGCGTCCGGCGACCGGCCTTTTCTGGCGCTCGGTCGAGCTGAAGCTTGGACGCCCGGAGATCACGACGCTCGTAATCTCCGCAAGTATCTGGCAGCGCATCTGCGCCGAGGTACAGGAAGCGACAATTCACGCTCGTTAGTCTTCTAGTACCGCCGCCAGCCACGCCGGCACGATGGCGTCGCCCAGCGCCTCGACGCGGCGGTGCTCGACCGTCAGCGCCAGCTCGGGATAGGTCGCCCGCGTACGTTCCGTCTCCGCGCCTAGCGGCGCGACGACCAGCCGCCGGTTCACCTTTGACCGATGGTGCATCCGGGCGGTGTTCTCCTGGCCGACGTAACACCCCTTGGTGAAGCTCACCCCGCCCAGCTCGCGCGCGTTCGCTTCCAGCCACAGCGTCTTGTCCTGGCCGAGTTCGGCGACGCCCTCCGTCACGCCGAGCGACAAGCGGTGCGCGAGCCAGCCCGTCGCGGGCTCGCCGGGCTCGCCGAGCCAGCGCTGGCCGAGCGCGGCGAGGCGGGGGTCGGGGAGGCCGCGATCGCTATCCAACGACCAATGCACCGCCAGCCCGGTCCGCTCGATTGTCAGCGCGCGACGCAGGCGATAGAGCGACAGGCGGCGCGCGAGCGCATCGGCTTGCGCCGCCTCGCAGTCGAGGAGGACGTCCCCGCCTTCCGCCCACATCACGAAATCGAACAGTGCCTTGCCCTGCGGCGACAGCAGCCCCGCCCATAACGGGCGGTCGGGCGCGAGCAGCGCGGTGTCGTTGGTCACCAGCCCCTGCAGGAACCCGCGCGGGTCGTCGCCCGACAGGCGGATCACGGCGCGGTCGGGGAGGGTGGTTCCGGTCATGCGTGCGAGGTAAGCACCGCCTCATGCAACCGGAAGCCCTGACGATCCGCCGTCCCGACGACTGGCATGTCCACCTGCGCGATGGTGCGATGCTGAGCGCGGTGGCGGGCTACACCGCGCGCCGATTCGCGCGCGCGATCGTCATGCCCAACCTGACCCCGCCGGTGACGAGCGTCGCCGCCGCGCGCGCCTATCGCGAGCGGATTATGGCGGCGCTACCGGAGGGTGCGGCGTTCGAGCCGCTGATGACCTGCTACCTGACCGACGACGCGGACGCGGGCGAGATCGTGCGCGGGCACCGCGAGGGCGTGTTCACCGCCGCCAAGCTCTACCCCGCCCACGCCACCACCAATTCCGCGCACGGCGTCACCGACGTGCGGAACATCCGCCCGGTGCTCGAAGCCATGCAGCGCGCTGGGCTAGTGCTGTGCGTCCATGGCGAGGTGACCGACCCGGCGGTGGATATCTTCGACCGTGAGGCGGTGTTCCTCGACCGGGTGCTCCAGCCGCTGCTCGCCGACTTTCCTGCGCTCAAGGTCGTGCTGGAGCACATCACCACCGCGGACGCGGCGCAGTTCGTGGCGGACGGGCCGCCGACGCTGGCGGCGACGATCACCCCGCAGCACCTCCACCTCAACCGCAACGCGCTGTTTGCCGGCGGGCTACGACCGCACGCCTATTGCCTGCCGGTGGTGAAGCGCGAGCGGCATCGGCTGGCGGTGCGCGCGGCGGCGGTGGGGGGCAGCCCCAAGTTCTTCCTCGGCACCGACAGCGCGCCGCACGCGGTTGGCGCAAAGGAGTCCGCTTGCGGGTGCGCAGGGATTTTCAACGCGCCGTTCGCGCTGGAGAGCTACCTCGCGGTGTTCGAGGCGGAGGGGGCGCTCGACCGGTTCGAGGCGTTCGCGAGCGAGAATGGCGCGCGTTTCTATGGCCTGCCACTCAACGAGGGGACGGTGACGCTGGTGCGTGACGGGGCGCAAGTGCCCGCGACCGTCGGCGGCGTGGTGCCGTTCCATGCGGACGAGCGGCTGGCATGGCGGGTCGCGGACTGACGCACGTTGTTTTCGGGCGGAGTCGCCACAAGATAGCATGATGTTGCGGGTCGCCGCAGGAAGGAGCTTCCCGACCGCCTTCATGTCGCTGCTGTCGCCCCGTGGCCGCAAGCCCAAGGCCTCGCTGCTCGCCGAGTTCGAGGAAGAACTCGCGCGCCAATCGACGGCGGCGGAAGAGCCCGCATCGCTGCGCCCCTGGTCCGCGCCGGGAGAGGCCACGCCTGCTCCCGCTGATGTAGCGAGCACGGCGGATCGGGACCCACCACCGCCCGAGGTGGGCAGGGTCGAGCTGCCTGCCGCTACTCAGATATCGTCGGCAAAGGCACGGGACGCCGAAGCTCCAGCTCCCCCGCTCGCGCCGGAGCCGCCGATTGTCGCACCGGCCAAACCCGTCGAGCGTTGGACGCCGCCGCCGGTGCGCGCAGACGCGGCCCCTGCGCCTAGCACGGTGGAGCCGCTACCGACTTCCGAGCCCATCCCGACCTCTGCGCGATCGATCCCGCCAGCCTCCGCGCAGAATCACACGCGTTGGCGGGCAGATGCGCCCACGCCCGTTCCATCGGCGCTACCTGCCGCGTTTGAGCCATCCGTCAGCGAGGACATTGAGGCCCGCATCGGTCGGCCCCGCCGTAAGCGCGCGCGCCCCGGGCTGGCGTTTGCGGCGGCGGCGGGGCTGGCCGTCGCGATCGGCGGGGGAGCGTGGGTGACGCATCTCGGCCTCGGCTCGCCGGAGCACCGGTCGCCAGTCGCGCCACCTCGGCCCGCGCCGTTACTGGCGAGGCAGGTCCCGCCGCCTCAGATCACGCCTGCGCCGCTCCCCACCGCGCCCGAGCCTGCTGTCGCGGCCACGCCCGAGCCGCAGGTGGCGATTGCTCCCGCCCGGCCCAAGTCGCCCGTCGCGGCTGCTCCCGCCGAGCCTGAGCCGCAAGTCGCGGTTGCACCGACCCGGGCC
>CAXTTU010000329.1:0-3684 GCA_964247225.1 uncultured Sphingomonas sp.
GCGGTGGCGCGCACCTCGCGCGTCGCGGTGCTCAGCGCGATGGGCGACGCCACCGCCGCGCTGGCCGCCGCGCGCGTGCTCGCCCAGCGCGTGGACGCGAGCCCCTACGATATCGGTCGCTATGGCGAGCTGCTCCTCGCCGCGGGGCAGGCGGATGCGGCGGCAACCCAGTATCGCCGCGTGGTTGACCAGTCGCCGAACGCCTATGACGTCTGGCTCCAGTACGGCGGCGCGCTTGATCAGGCGGGTCGCTGGCCCGAGGCGCGCGCGGCGCTGGAGCGCGCGGTCGCGCTCGGGCCGGACCAGCCGCTCGCGCTCAATTACCTCGGCTATGCGCGGATCGAGCATCGCGAGGCGGTTCCGAAATCGGAGGCGATGCTGGAGCACGCGGCCAGGCTCAAGCCCGACGACGCCTCGATCACCGACTCGCTCGCCTGGGCCTATTTTCAGCGCGGGCAGGTCGCGCGCGCGCTGCCGATGCTGGAACAGGCGGCGGAGGGCGAGCCGACCAATGAAGCGATAGCGGAGCATCTCGGCGATGCCTATTGGGCCGCGGGCCGCAGGTTCGAGGCGCGCTATGCCTGGCGCGCGGCGGCGCTGGTCGCGGATGCGGGCGACGCGCAGCGGCTGGCCGATAAGATTGCGCTTGGGTCGAGCGGGGGACGACGCTGATGCTGGACGACGAGGTCATCGTGGAGCGCGCGCCCGCCAAGCTCAACCTCGCGCTCCACGTCCGGCGGCGGCGCGCGGACGGGTATCACGAGCTGGAGACGCTGTTCGCCTTTGCCGAGGATGGGGACAGCGTCACGGCCGCGCGGGCAGGGGCGGACAGCTTCGCGATCACCGGGCCGTTCGCCGAGGCGCTGGCGGGCGGTGGCGAGAACCTCGTCACCCGCGCCGCGCGCGGGTTCGTCGAAGCATTCGGGATCGCTGACCGCCACGCCATCACGCTCGACAAGCATTTGCCGGTCGCGTCGGGGATCGGCGGCGGGTCGGCGGACGCGGGGGCGACGCTGCGCGCGCTTGCGCGGTTGCACGGGGTCGCGGCGACCGACCCAGCGCTGGTCACCATCGCGGTGAGGCTCGGCGCGGACGTGCCCGCCTGCCTGCTCGGGCATACGGCGTTCGGAACCGGGCGGGGAGACGCGCTCACGCCGCTCGAGCCGCTCGGCGGCGTGCCCGTCCTGCTCGTCAACCCGCGCGAAGCAGTGTCGACAGCGGCGGTGTTCGCGGGCTGGGACGGTGTCGATCGCGGGCCGATCGGCAAAGGCGCGGTGCTCGACATCGCCCGCGTCGGACGCAACGACCTGCAATCGCCCGCTCTCGTGATCGCCCCCGTGATCGGGGAAGTGCTGGCCGCGCTGGAGCGGATGCCCGGCGCGACGCCGGTCCGCATGTCCGGCTCGGGCGCGACCTGCTTCGCGTTGTTCGAGACCGCCGCCGCTCGCGCCTCGGCTGCTGCCGCGCTGGCAAAGGCGCAGCCGGGCTGGTGGCAACTGGAAACGGCGCTCGCATGATCCGCGTCGAGCGGACCGGCGCGGTGGCGACCGTGCTGCTCGACAGACCGGAGGCGCGCAACGCGGTTTCGATGGAGGGCTGGCGAGCGCTCGCCCGCTGCTTCGCCGATCTCGCGGCCAGCGACGCGAGCGTCGTCGTACTCCGCTCCGCCGTGCCGGGCATCTTCTCCGCAGGCGCTGACTTGGCCGAGCTTGCCCGCCTCGCCGACCACCCGGCCGAGCGCGCGCCCTTCCGCGAAGCGATGCGCGCCGCGATCGACGTTTTCGCCGCGCTGCCGATGCCGAGCATCGCCGCGGTGGACGGCGGTTGCTTCGGCGCGGGCGTGGCGCTCGCGCTCGCCGCCGACCTCATCGTCGCGGGGGAAAAGGCGCGCTTCGCCGTGCCCCCGGCCAGGCTCGGCATCGGCTATCCTGCGGAAGACGTCGCGCGACTGGCAGAGCGGGTCGGGCAAGCGCAGGCCGCGCGCCTTCTGTTCACCGCCGCCCCGATCGACGCGGGCGAAGCGTTGCGGATCGGGCTCGTCGATCAGATCGCCGATGTGGGCGAAGTCGCGGCCACGATCGCGGCCAACGATGGCGTTGCGCTTCGGCTGCTCAAGCGAATGCTCGCCGACCCGGACGACCCGGCCCACGCCGCCGCTTTCGACGCCAGTTTTAGCAGTTTCGCGTTCCGGGTCGGCACAAGTCGTTACAGCTGAAACCGGATGGCCCGCTCGACCGCCTGCATTAGGTCAAGTTCTTCCTGTTCTCCTCTTGTTCTCTGGAACGAAACGCATACATGGTGTCCATGACGCGTTGAACGGTTCGCGCGCATGCTCTAGCAGGAGGATCCTTGATGGCCGCTAATCTGAAAGTGATCGACTCGGGCATGGCTACCGCGACCACGGACCGTCAAAAGGCGCTCGACGCCGCGCTCGCGCAGATCGACCGCGCGTTCGGCAAGGGCTCGGCGATGAAGCTGGGCGCGAAAGAGACGATGCAGGTCGAGGTAATCTCCACCGGCTCGCTCGGGCTCGACATCGCGCTGGGCGTCGGCGGGCTGCCGCGCGGGCGCGTGATCGAGGTGTACGGTCCCGAATCTTCGGGCAAGACCACGCTCGCGCTCCACGTCATCGCCGAGGCGCAGAAGACCGGCGGCACCGCCGCGTTCGTCGACGCCGAGCACGCGCTCGATCCCGTCTACGCCAAGAAGCTGGGCGTCAACATCGACGAGCTGATCGTGTCGCAGCCCGACACGGGCGAGCAGGCGCTGGAGATCGTCGATACGCTGGTGCGCTCCAACGCGATCGACGTGCTGGTGGTCGACTCGGTCGCCGCGCTTGTCCCGCGCGCGGAAATCGAGGGCGAGATGGGCGACAGCCATGTCGGCCTGCAGGCCCGCCTCATGTCGCAATCTCTCCGCAAGCTGACCGGCTCGATCAGCCGCTCGCGCTGCATGGTGATCTTCATCAACCAGCTGCGCATGAAGATCGGCGTGATGTACGGCAATCCGGAGACGACGACGGGCGGCAATGCGCTGAAGTTCTACGCCTCCGTGCGCCTCGACATCCGCCGCACCGGGCAGATCAAGGACCGCGAGGAGATCGTTGGCAACGCGACCCGCGTGAAGGTGGTCAAGAACAAGGTCGCGCCGCCGTTCAAGCAGGTCGAGTTCGACATCATGTACGGCGAGGGCGTGTCCAAGATCGGCGAGATCCTCGATCTCGGCGTCAAGGCCGGGCTGGTCGAGAAGTCGGGTTCATGGTTCAGCTATGACAGCGTCCGCATCGGGCAGGGGCGCGAGAACGCCAAGACGTTCCTGCGCGACAATCCCGACATGGCTGCCCGCCTCGAAAAGGCGATCCGCGCGCGCACCGACAAGGTCGCCGAGGAGTTGATGGTCGGCCCCAGCGCCGACGACGACGTCTGATTGGATGGAATAGGAGGCTCGCCGGCAACGGCGGGCCTTTCTTATGCGGGCCTATTATCAGTCCGCATAGCCCCGCTCCAGCGAGTCGAGGATGCGCGCCGCGGCCATGAACACCGCGACCGGCGATGCCGCGAACAGCAATTTGCCGCCCATGCCGGGGTAGGTCTGCATGTAATGCATCCCCCGTTCGATCGCGCCGGTGCCGAGGCCATAGATGACCAGGAACGCCTCGAACTTGGTCTTGATGACGAACAGGCG
>CAXTTU010000330.1:0-3683 GCA_964247225.1 uncultured Sphingomonas sp.
CAGCCTTGAGGTGGCTGTGTCCGAAAGGACGTGGATGTTCGAGTCTTCTCGACCGCACCATCCCGGATCAAGCGAGGGCACCCCGGGGTGCCCGGTGATCGGGATCGCCGCCCGCGGCAAACTCCAGCGATCAGGCCCGGCACGGGAGCAATCCGACGCCACTCATCCGCGCGATGGTCGCGCGTGTGGCCCGGTCCGTCGCCTCGATCACGCCCTGCGGCGTCCCGGGGATCGGGCAGGAGAAATTCGCCAGCGCCGGGGCGATGAGAACGCGACGGTCTTGTTCACGGACGCCGGCGCATGGCGTTTTGCGTCACGATGCGCCGACCACGGGCGAGCATGTAGCCGAGCGACCCCACGACCAGAACCGTTACGATGACCAGGATGCCGATCGCCTGAAATTCGCTGGCGTCGTTCGACAGGGACCAGGTGAGACCTGCCACCACGGCGGCGGCCCATCCGACCCCGACCAGCTTGTTCCGCTCGAACCTTTCGACACGCGCGAGCTGTTCGGCGGTTTCGATCACATAAACCGAGCCGAAGAGCCCAGCGGGGCGAAAGATCAGCCGCCCTCGCGCGTCGGGGCCCAGGCTCTTGACCTTGTGCAGGGCCAGCACATCGGGCGGGGTGGTGGGATCGCTCGCGGATGACATGGCCAGGTTTCTACCGGCAGACGGTCGGATCGAAAAGGCCCGAGCGACCGCCGATCAGGCCGGCATGCCGAAGGCGACCGCGCCGAGGTCGAACTCGTATCGCGTGTCCCACCGGCTCATCGACGTGATCGGCCAGTGCTTGGGCAGCTGTGGGCGGTCGCCGTGCCAGGGCCGAGGTTCGCAATAGCCGAGCTCCGGCACGAACACGTCCATGTCGTTGTAAAGCTCGATCAAGGCCCCGTCCGCACCATAATGGTAGGAGGCGATGTTGTGCCCCGCAGTGTGCCGCGCGGGCCCCCACAGCGTGTTGGTCCCGCGCGCCGCGAGCAGGTCGGCCGCGCGGAACTGGTGCGCATGGTCGGTCAGCTGAAAGGCGAGGTGGTGAAGCGTCGCGACCGGCGCGGAAACGACGTTCATCACATGGTGGTCGCGGTTGCAGGTCACGAAGGTGACGAAGTCCTCGAACCAGTCGGTGGTGTGAAAGCCGAGCCCTTCGCGCAGGAACGCGAGCAATCTGTCCGCATCGGTCGACAGCACGGCGACATGCCCCATGCGGATCGGCGCGACCCCTACGCCGCTGAACCCGTCACCTGCGGTCGCGATCTCCGGAAAGAGCTGAAACCGGTGCCCGCCGATATCGGCCAGCTCGATCAGTGATGGGACGCCGGGCCGCGCGTCGCTCTTGACCTGCGGCACCAGCCCCATGTCGCGCAGCCGGGCGGAAACCGCCTCGACCGGCAGATCGCCGGAAAGCTGCAATCCGATCGCCCCCATGCCGGGCCGGTCGGCCTGATGAAGCGCGAGATTATGGTGATCGAGCCCGAGGCGGAGATAGGCCGAGCCTCCTGCCACCTCCGCCTCGGTCGCGCCGAGCACGTCGCGATAGTAGCCGCGCGCCGCATCGAGCGACGGCGTGGCGAGATCAACATAGGCCAGCCTGAACACGCTAGGCATCGCAATTCCTCCATATGGCTAGAAGCCGACCTGATCGCCGCCCTTGAGTTCCAGGATCGCGCGCGCCTCGGCGGGGGTAGCGACCTCGAGCCCCAGCCCTTCGACGATCTTGCGTACCTGGCGGACCTGCGCGGCGTTGGTCTCGGCGAGCTTGCCCGCGCCGAGCCACAGCGAGTCTTCCAGCCCGACGCGCACATTGCCGCCCATCGCCGCCGCCATCGCCGCCAGCGGCATCTGCGCCCGGCCCGCGCCCAGCACCGACCAGCGGTACGCATCCCCGAACAGCCGGTCGGCGGTACGCTTCATGTGCAGCACCTCGTCCGGATGCGTGCCGATCCCGCCCAACAGCCCGAACACGGTCTGGATGAACAAGGGCGGCTTCACCAACCCTTCCTGGAAGAAGTGGTTGAGGTTGTGCAGATGGCTCGTGTCGTAGCATTCGAACTCGTACCGCGCGCCCGTCTCGTTCAGCGTCTCCAAGGCATAGCGGATGTCCTTGAACGTGTTGCGGAACACGAGGTCGTCCGTGCTCGCCAGCATCGCGGGCTCCCAGTTGTGTTTGAAATCCTTGAACCGTTTCAGCATCGGGAACAGCGCGAAGTTCATCGACCCCATGTTGAGGCTGGCGACCTCTGGCTTCCACACCGCCGCCGGGCGGACCCGCTCTTCCACCCCCATGAACGGCGCGCCGCCGGTGGTGAGGTTGCACACCACGTCCGAGCGCTGCTTGATCGAGCGCAGGAACGGCTCGAATGCTTCCGGTGTCTGGTCTGGCCGACCGTCCGCGGGGTTGCGCGCGTGCAGGTGGACGATCGCCGCGCCCGCCTCCGCCGCGCCCACCGCCGCGTCGGCGATCTCCTCCGCCGTCACGGGCAGGTAGGGCGACATCGAAGGGGTGTGGATCGACCCCGTCACCGCGCAGGTGATGATGACCTTTCTCGACGTCATGCTCGCTTTCCTTCCCCGGTCCGGTTCATCTCGGATTCCACCGATCGGTTCTGCGAACAAGGCCTGCCATCGGCATCGCCGCGATGACAGGGCCGTTCGCAGACAACTAGCTACCCGCCGGCTCACCATGCAATCTGCCGCCGGCGCCGTTCCGCATGGTGACATGGCCAAGGGGGCCCGGGCAGGTGGTCAGCGCAGCCCTTGCAGGACGCCGCGCCACGCCGCCGGGAGCGGAGTCGGTCGCCGGTCGGCGCGGTCAACATAGACATGCGTGAACACGCCCTCCGCCGCCGGCGCATCCTCGCCTTCGCCGAACACGCCGAGATGGTAGGTGACACTGCTCGTCCCCAACCGCCCCAGCGCCAGCCCGATCTCGACGACTTGCGGAAAGGCGAGCGGCCGGGCGTAGCGGCAGCCGGTCTCGACCACCAGGCCGATGGGATCGCCCCCGTCGATGTCGAGCAGGCCCGCTTCGACCAGCCACCCGTTCACGGCGGTGTCGAACCACTGGTAATGCACGGTGTTGTTCACATGCCCGTAGACGTCGTTGTCATGCCACCGGGTCGCGATGCGCGTCCAATGCCGGTAGGCGTCGCGCCCCCGGAACGCCGCGGTCACCATGCCGCCTCGTACAAGCGCCGCGCGTCCGCCCACTCGATCGGGCGGGGATTGTTGCGCAGCAAACGCTCCTGCAGCATCGCGTCGTCGGCCAGCCTGTCGAGGTCCGCCGCGCCCACCCCCACGTCGCGCAGCCGCTGCGGCATCCCCGCCGCGATCGACTGACGGCGGAGCGCCTCGATCAGCCCGGCGGCGCGCGCCTGCCTTCCGAACTCCGCCAGCGACGGGTCGACGATCGTCGCGAGCTCGGCATAGAGCGGCATCGCCTCGGGCAAATTGTGACCCAGCACATGCGGCAGCATCAGCACGTTCGATAGCCCGTGCGGGACATGGAACCGCCCGCCGAGTGGATAGGCAAGCGCATGAACGCCCGCGACCGGCGCGTTCGCGAACGCCACGCCCGCGAGGTGCGCGCCCAGCAGCATCGCGCCGCGCGCGTCGGCATCGCCCGGCGCGTCGCACGCGCGGAGCAGGTTGGCGGACAGCAGCGCCAGCGCCTCGCGCGCGAGC
>CAXTTU010000331.1:0-3673 GCA_964247225.1 uncultured Sphingomonas sp.
CGTCCAGCCCCGCCCTCAACGGCAGAAGATGATGTTCAAGCGCGCGCCCTTGGCCCAGTTCGGCCAGCTTGTCCAGCGCGATCGCTTGGGCGAGCGTGAACGGGCCGGCCTTTAGGCGGCGGAGGTAGGTAACGTGGCCGACCGTGCCGAGCGCATGGGCGACGTCGCGCGCGAGCGAGCGGATGTAGGTGCCCTTGGAGACATGGGCGGTGAGGGTGATCTGTTCCTCCCCGGCACGGGGAGGGGGAGTGTCGGGTCGAACAGCCCCCGGCGGTTCGAGGTCTTCCCGGGGGGAAGACCGACCCGACACTCTCGCCGAAGGCGAGTGGTGGAGGGAGCTCGGGCCGGGCACACCATCCGGGGCAGCCCCCCCTCCACCATCGCTGCGCGATTGTCCCCCTCCCCGTGCCGGGGAGGATCGAAGGGAGCGCACCACCACCCTCCGGCTCGCCAACTCCACCACCTCCCCCGCCCGCGCGAGATGGTAGGCCCGCTCACCCCCCACCTTCAGCGCGGAGTATACCGGCGGCACCTGCTCTTGTGGGCCGGTGAAGCGCGCCAGCACCGCATCCACCTCGGCCCCCGTCGGCCGCGCGTCGCTGGTCGCGACAACCCGCCCCTCGGCGTCAAGCGTGTCCGTCTCCTCCCCGAAACGGACGGTGAACTCATAAACCTTGTCGCTGTCGAGCAATCGCCCCGCCAGCTTGGTCGCCTCGCCCAGCGCGATCGGCAGCACCCCGCTCGCCAGCGGGTCGAGCGTGCCGCCATGCCCTACCTTCACCTTGGGGTAGCCGCCCGCCCTGAGCGCGCGCTTGACCGCGCTCACGACCTGCGTCGAGCCGGTCCCGACCGGCTTGTCGATCACCAGCCAGCCGTGGGGCGCGTCAGCCAACGACACCCGCCAGGCTGAAGAACTGATGCGACAGCCACGCCGCGGGCGGCACCACCACGCGCGCGACGATGTTCGCGCCCGGGATCAGCCGCGGGAGCACGAGCAGCAGCAGGATCAGCAACGGAAAGCCGAACCGCGCGAGCTTCGCATACTCCGCCGCGAGCGGGCGCGGGAGCAGCCCCTGCACGACATGGCCGCCATCGAATGGCGGGATCGGCAGCAGGTTGAACAGCGCCAGGAACACGTTGATGCCGATGAACTGGATCAGCATCGCCGCGACCAGCCCGTCGGTGCCGCCGCTGCTCTGCGCGACCAGCCCGAGCAGCAGCGCGCCCACCGTCGCCAGCAGCAGGTTCATCCCCGGCCCGGCGAGAGCGACCAGCATCATGCCGGTGCGCGGGCTCCGCAACCGCCGTGCATCGACCGGCACCGGCTTGGCCCAGCCGAACACGGGCGCGCCCGCCAGCCCGAGGCCGAGCGGGAGCAGCACGGTGCCGACCGGATCGACATGCCGGAGCGGGTTGAAGCTCAGCCGCCGCTGCTCCTGCGCAGTCGGGTCGCCGAGCCAACGCGCGGCCCAGCCATGCGCGACCTCGTGGAACACGATCGCGATCACCAGCGGCACGAGCAGCAGCGCCGCCTTCTCAATCATTTGCATGAGTCTGATGTGGGGAGCGGCGCGCGCTTACGCCAGCGCCTCGGCGAAGTGTCGGCGGCACAGCGCGATGTAGCGCTCGTCGCCGCCGATCTCGGTCTGCGGGCCCTCCGCCACTGCGCGACCGGCGGCGTCGACGCGCAGGTTCATCGTCGCCTTGCGCCCGCACCGGCATACCGACTTGATCTCGACCAGCGCATCCGCGACCGCGAGCAGCCGCGCGGAGCCGGGGAACAACTCACCGCGGAAGTCGGTACGCAGGCCGTAGGCGAGCACGGGCACGCCGAGCCCGTCGCACACCTTCGCCAGCTCGCTCACCTGCGCGGGCGTCAGGAAATGCGCCTCGTCCACCAGCACGCAGGCAAGCGAATCTCGCGCGTGCTCGTCCGTCACCGCCGCATGGAGGTCCGTCCCTGCCTCGAACACCGTCGCGAACGCGCTGAGCCCGATGCGCGAGGTGATCCGCCCTTCGCCGAACCGATCGTCGATCGCGGCGGTGAACAACATCGTCCGCATCCCCCGCTCGCGATAGTTGAAGTCCGCCTGGAGCAGGTTGGTCGACTTGCCCGCGTTCATCGACGCGTAGTAGAAATAAAGCTTGGCCACCCGATGATGCTCAGCCCGCCGCCTCGTCCAGGTCGCGCGCCACCTCCGGCGAACGGAGGATCGCGTCGATGCGGTCGCCTTCCTCGAAACTCTCATCGGGCAGGAACTTGAGCCGGGCGGCATATTTGGTCCGCACCCGCGCGGCGACCTCGCGCTGAAGGAACGCGGTGTTGGTACGCAGCGCTTTCAACACCGCGTCCTCGTCCTCACCCAGCAGCGGCTTCACGAACACGGTCGCGTGGCGCAGGTCCGGCGACATCCGCACCTCCGTCACCGACACCATGTGCCGCACGAGCGTGTCGTCATGCACCTCCCCGCGCTGGAGCAGCTCGGACAGGACATGCCGCACCTGCTCGCCAACGCGAAGCAGGCGGACGGAACGGTCGGGGGCATCGGTCGGGCGCATCTTGTGTCTCGAGCAGGACTGGATTATAGAACTCAGGCTGTGGTTTGATTTCGATAGCACCTCCTGGGCCCGGATGTTCCTGCATCCGGGCCCAAAGTGCGTTGGGGCCCGGCGTTCCTGCGCCGAACCCCGCACCGGCCTAGCGGCGACCGAGCTTAATTAGCTCGATGACCAACCTGACGCACGCAACGACAAGCGTCTCGACGCCAAGCGCCAATGCTGCTGTGGACTCAATTCCGATATATACCACCTCCTTACGGCCAGCAGGTTGCCGGACCGCAAGGGGTGATTAGCCGATCGGGTCGCGCCCGCCTACAGCGTCCGCTCGCGCATCTCGACCTCGAACGTCTCGAGGAAGTCGCCCGCCTTGATATCAGTGAAGTTCTGCGTGAACGTCACGCCGCACTCCAGCCCCGCGCGGACTTCCGCCACGTCGTCCTTGAACCGGCGGAGCGAGGCGATCTCGCCCTGGTAGATGATGACGTCGTTGCGCGTGATGCGTGCCTTGAGCGCCTTGCGAATATTGCCCTCGACCACCAGCAGACCCGCCGCGCGGCCATGCTTGCCCGCGGAGAAGACCTCGCGGATCTCGGCGCGGCCCACGACGGTCTCGAACGCTTCCGGCCCGAGTTGCCCGGCCATGCCGTTGCGGATGTCGTCGGTCAGGTCATAGATCACGTCGTAATATTTGAGCGCGACCTTCTGCCGCTCCGCGATCTCGCGCGCCTTGGCGTTGGCGCGGACGTTGAAGCCGATGATCGGCGCGCCCGAAGCGCCCGCCAGCGTCACGTCGCTTTCGGTGATCCCGCCCACCCCCGAATGAAGCACGCGCGCGCGGATCAGGTCGGTGCTGATCTTGTTGATCGCGCCGACGATCGCCTCGACCGTTCCCTGCGTGTCCGCCTTGACGACGAGCGGATACTCGATCGCCTGCTGCTGCTTCAGCGCCGAGAACATGCTTTCAAGGCTCGCCGGGGCGGCGGTGGTGCGCTTCTGCGTCAGCACGCCCGCGCGATACTCGGCGACCTCTCTCGCGCGCGCCTCGTTCTCGACCACCTGGAGCGGGTCGCCCGCCGATGGCACGCCGGAGAGGCCCAGCACCTCCACCGGCATT
>CAXTTU010000332.1:0-3648 GCA_964247225.1 uncultured Sphingomonas sp.
TGTTCGTCGATCTCGACCGGTTCAAGGTCGTCAACGACAGCCTCGGCCATGAAGCGGGTGATATCCTCTTGAAGGAGATCGCGCGGCGGCTACGCGGCTGTGCGCGCGCGGGCGACACGCTGGCGCGGCTCGGCGGCGACGAGTTCGCGATGCTGGTGCGCGATGTGGACGAGGGCAGCGTCGCGATCGCCATCGCGCGCCGGATGCTCGACGCGCTGCGCCCGCCGGTGCGGATCGGGCGGCAGGAGATCTTCCCTTCGTGCAGCGTCGGCATCGCGCGCTCGTCGCAGCGGACGGTCTCGCCCGAAACGCTGATCCGCGACGCGGACATCGCGATGTATGTCGCCAAGCGCTCGGGCTATGGCGAGTACGCGGTCTATGACGAGTCGATGCACGAGGAGGCGGCCGCCGCGCTCCGACTCCAGACCGACCTTCAGAACGCGGTCGAGCGGGCTGAGTTCGAGCTCGCCTATCAGGCGATCGTCGACCCGCAGCATGGCCGCATCGCCGGGTTCGAAGCGCTGATCCGCTGGCGCCACCCGACGCGCGGCGTGGTGCCGCCGTCCGAGTTCATCCCCGCCGCCGAGGAGATCGGGCTGATCCGCCAGATCGACCGCTGGGTGCTGCGCGAGGCGTGCGCGCAAATCGCCGAATGGCGCGCGAGCTTTCCGGACGCGAACCTCGCGATCAACGTCAACACCTCCGCGCGCGAGTTCGACGACCCCGAGTTCATGCCGCAGCTGGAGGCGGTGCTCGCCGACAACGCACTGCCGCCCGCCGCGCTCGAGCTTGAGATCACCGAGTCGATCTTCCTCGACCCCAATCCACGCATCGCCGGGGTGATCGCGGCGGTGCGCGCGCTGGGCGTGCGCGTCGGGCTCGACGATTTCGGCACCGGCTATTCGTCGCTGAGCTACCTCAACCGCTATCCGACCGACACGATCAAGATCGACAAGTCCTTCGTCGAGTCGCTGTGCACCGACGACCGCACGGTGGCGATCGTGCTGCTCATCATCCAGCTCGCGGGCACGCTCGGCGTCGACGTCGTCGCGGAAGGGGTGGAAACGGAAGAGCAGGCGGAGCTGCTCGCGTCGATGAGCTGCAGCCACGCACAAGGCTATTATTTCGCGCGCCCGATGCCCGCGGCGGACGTGACCGCGATGCTGGGGCGGTCGATGTATCTGGGCGCGGTGGCGGGGTGAGCGGAGGACGCCTGGGCAGTAACCGTTCGTGCTGAGGAAAGACTGAGTAGCCAGCATCAGCTGGCGTGTCGAAGGCTCGTCTCGAAGCACCGGGGAGTGCGCACCCAACCTGTGCTTCGAGACGCCGCTTCGGCTTCGCTCAGCGGCGCTTCAGCACGAACGGAGTGAGATGGTTACACCCCACCCCTACCCCGCCGGCTCCAGCTCGACCTTGATCCAGCCCGGCTGCCGCTGGTCGAACGCCTCATACGCCGCGATGGCGCCCGTCAGCGGCTCAACCTCGGTCAGGATCGTGACCGGGTCGAGCCGCCCGGAACGGACATGCTCGATCAGCGGTTCGTAATAGCGGCGGTGGTTGCAGTTCCCCATGCGCAGCGTCAGGTTCTTGTTCATTGCCATGCCGATCGGGAACTCGCGGTCGGTAGGCGGATAGACGCCGATGATCGACACGCCGCCCGACTTGCGGACGCTCTCGATCGCCCAGTCGAGCGCCTGCGCGGGCTTGTCGCCGGCGATGAAATGCCCGCCGTGCGTGTGCGCCATCGGCTCGGTGACGGTCTGCACCACTGCCTCCTTCACCTTCCCGAACAGCCCGGGCGCGGCGTCACCACCCTGCGCGTGCTGCGCGTCGATGCCGACCGCATCGATGACCTTGTCCGCGCCGTCGCCATCG
The DNA here is from genome assembly GCA_964247225.1 of uncultured Sphingomonas sp. Taxonomy (GTDB): domain Bacteria; phylum Pseudomonadota; class Alphaproteobacteria; order Sphingomonadales; family Sphingomonadaceae; genus Sphingomonas. The sequence goes on from CAXTTU010000332.1 coordinate 1,876, forward strand.
GTCAGCTCGACGATGCGCGCCGCCGGGTTCACCTCGTCGAAGTTCACCGTCTCCGCGCCGAGCTTCTCGGCCGTGGCGAGACGGTCGGGGAGCCGATCGACCGCGATCACCCGCCCCGCCCCCATCACGAAGGCGGACGCGATCGCCATCAGCCCGACGGGGCCGCAGCCGAACACCGCCACCGTCTCCCCGGCCTTAATGTCCGCCAGGTCCGCGCCGAACCAGCCGGTCGGCAGGATGTCGCTCATCAGGATCGCCTGGTCGTCGCTGATCTCGGACGGTACGGGGACGAGGTTGGTGTCCGCCCAGGGCACGCGCGCCTTCTCCGCCTGCAGCCCGCGCAAGCCCCCCGCCGCTTCCGGCCCGCCGAAGAACACGGTGCCCGCGCGCTTGCCCTGCGGGTTGGCGTTGTCGCACTGCGCGAAGCCGCCCTCGCGGCAATAGCGGCAGGTGCCGCAGCCGACCGTCGACGGGATGATCACCCGCTGCCCGACGCGGATATCGCGCACCTCGGGGCCGACTGCCTCGACGATGCCGACCGCCTCATGGCCGAGCACCTGCCCGCTCTTCATGCCGGAGAAGGTGCCGCGGATGAAATGCAAGTCGGTGCCGCAGATCGCGGAGGCGGTCAGCCGCACGACCGCATCGGTCGGGGCTTCGATCACCGGCTCGGGCACGTCGTCCATGCGGATGTCACCGATCCCGTGCCAGACTACTGCTTTCATCTCGTTCTCTCCGCTAGTTAGCTGCCGTCCCGAACCGTTGGCCCCGCGCGGGCGTTCCTCTCCGGCGCTCGACAAAGTGCCTAACCGAGGTGAGGAAAGGGCGATGACGACCGACGGCCCGCTCAAGATCACCGCTCGCTTGCGCTGCGGCGACGATTTCGCGATCGGCCCGGGCAAGGCGACGGTGCTGGAGGCGATCGCGGCGCACGGCTCGATCTCCGCCGCCGGGCGCGCGCTGGGGATGAGCTATCGGCGCGTCTGGATGCTGGTCGACAGCATGAACCGGTGTTGGGACGTGCCCCTGGTCGACGCCAGCGCGGGCGGGCGGAGCGGCTCGCGGCTCACGGAGCGGGGGCGCGAAGTGCTGGACCTCTACCGCGCGATGGAGGCGCGCATGCTCGCCGCGGCGATGGCGGACGACTTCGCCATGCTCGTGAAGCACCTTCGCGCCACGCCGCTGCCCGCGAGCGAAGAAACCGGCTAGCGTCAGCGATATTCCGTCATATACAGCAAAGCCGTTCGGGGCGTGTCTCGGGGGCTGCATAGGTGAGGTTCTTCTGGTTCGGGCTCACGCTGGCCGCGACGCTGCCCGTCGCCTCACAGGCGCAGACCACCGATCCAACGCAGCCGCCCGGTGCCGCGCCCGCACCGGAGCAGGACGGACTCCCCGACATCACCGTCACCGCCCGCCGCCGCGCGGAGGACGCGCAGGCCGTGCCCGGCTCGCTCTCGGTGGTCGGCGGCGCGCTGCTCGACCGCAGCTACACGGTGAACACGGGCCAGCTCCAGCAGCTCGTCCCCTCGCTCACCTACAGCTCGGCCAACCCGCGCAACACCGCCTTCACCATCCGCGGGCTCGGATCGAGCGTGGTGTCGGTCAGCCAGTCGAACGACGGGCTGGAGCCGGGGGTCGGCTTCTATGTCGACCAGGTCTATCACGCGCGCCCCGCCACCGCCGCGTTCGACTTCATCGACATCGACCAGATCGAGGTGCTGCGCGGGCCGCAGGGAACGCTGTTCGGCAAGAACACCACCGCCGGCGCGATCA
>CAXTTU010000333.1:0-3608 GCA_964247225.1 uncultured Sphingomonas sp.
GCCTTCTCCAATTGGGGGGACCCGAGGACTTCCGCCTCGAACCGGTCCGCGATGCGGGTGATATCGAACGCGCGCTCGGCATAGGCGCGGCCGCGCCGGCCCATCGCCTCGCGCTCGGCGGGGTCGTTCGCGAGCCGCGACGCCGCCGCGAGCGCCGCGTCGGTGTCGGCGGGGTCCGCGACCAGCCCCGCGCCATGGGCCACGATCGTCTTGGCGGCAAGGTTGACCGACGGCACCGAGGCGAGGATCGCGCGGCCCATCGCCAGATAGGTCAGCACCTTGGAAGGCACGGAGAAGATGCCCGCTTCGGGCTCGATCACCGACACGAACACGTCCGCGCCGCTCAGCATGTCGGGCAGGTCCGCGAACGGCACCCAGGGGCGCACCGACAGATTGGTAACACCCTCCGCCTCCGCGCGCGCGGCGAGTTCGGTCGCGACCTCGCCTTCGGAGAAGACGTACATGTGCGCATGCGGCAGTTCTTGCGCGATGCGAAGCAGCAGCTCGGGATTGTGCTTGTAGCCGAGCGTGCCGGAATAGACGAACCGCACCGCGCCCCCGGCCATGTTAGCACGCGTCCAGTCATTGTCGCGCGGGCGGGGCGTGAGGTCTTCGAGCGGGGCCCAGTTCTCCACCGTCACGATCCGGTTGGGCGCGACCCCGGCCTCGACCAGCAGCGGGCGGAAATCCTCGGTGATCGCAACCACCGCGTCACTCCGGCGCAGCATCCCGAACTCCAGCCGGGTATACCAGCGCGCGACGAGGTGGCCGATCACGGGGAAGCGCCGCGGCACGATCGCGGTGATCGCGCGGCTGTAGATATCCTGCAGCCAGAACACGAACCGCGCGCCCGCCGCCCGTGACGCGCGCTGGAGCAGCCGTTGCGTGTCGAGCGGGGCGTTGCTGGAAATGACCACGTCGGGGCGGAATGCGGCCAGCTCGCGCGCCATCGCGTGACCGATCTCGATTTCCTGCCTGCGGCGGCGCACGAAGCTCGCCTTGGCGAACGCCTCGCGGGTGGTGACGCCGGTGATGTGGAAGCCGGGCGGATCGTCCGCCTGCCGCGTCAGCTTGCCGCGCGGCGTCTGAAACCCAGCGGAGAACAGGTGCAGCACCTCATGCCCGCGCCGCGCCAGCTCGCGCGACAGCTGGACCTGAAATGGGTGGCCCGAATAGTCGGAGATGAACAACCGCATTCGATCTCCCCGGTGCCCCACGCCGCCGACGCGAATGCCCCGCGCGGTGGCCGTCATCGACCGGCGCGCTTGTGACAGTTTCCGCGCCGATTTCCTAGCTGCATTGCAGCATGGCCGTCCAGCCTTGGGGCATCGCAAGTTGCCGGTCGGGCCTGGAAGGTTGGGCTGAACGCAATCGCCTGCCGACAAGCGGTTGATCTACAGATACTTGCGTCGAACTCGCGCCGAACCGGACCAAGAACTCGCGCGCGTTCGCGTTATACGCAATCGTGCCTGGCCGGCAGCGCGACCTGCCCGGGCGGTCCGCGAATCGCCGAAGCCAAGGGAACCCGAATGGCCGTGCTGTTCACCTCCGACACGCATTTCGGCGATCATCGCGTGCTCAATATCGGTTGTCGTCCGTTCGCGTCGGTGGCCGAGATGAACGCGGCGCTGGTCGCGAACTGGAACGCGATGGTGGGGAAGGGCGACGAGGTCTGGCACCTGGGCGACGTTGCGCGCCGCGCGGCCGACGTGCCCGCTTTGCTTGCGCGCCTCCACGGTACCAAGCACCTCCTGCGCGGCAACAACGACCCGCCCGCGACGGTGGCGGCGGAGGGTTGGGCGAGCGCGCGCGATTATGCGGAGATCGAGGTCGATGGCACCCGACTCGTGCTTTGCCATTACCCCTTCCGCAGCTGGAACGGGCAGGGGCGCGGCGCGCTCAACCTCCACGGCCACAGCCATGGACGGTTGAAGCCGATGCCGCGCCAGTATGACGTGGGCGTCGACGCGCGCGCGTTCCGCCCGGTGACGCTGGCAGAGCTGATCGCTCGCTAGAAGCTGGACCGCGCCGCGGTCGCCCGCGTAAGGTCGACACGATGCCGACTGCCGACCAGCCCCGACCCGCGCGGGCGACGATCAAGGACGTGGCGGGTCGCGCGGGCGTGTCGATCAAGACCGTCAGCCGGGTGCTCAACCGCGAGCGTTACGTCGGCGCAGAAGCGCGCTCGCGCGTAGAGGCGGCGGTGGCGGCGCTCGGCTTTCGCCCCAACGCGGCGGCGCGCTCGCTGGCCGGGCGGCGCAGCTTCCAGATCGCGCTCGTGTGCGACAATCCCAGCCCTTATTATGTCTATGAGATGCAGTCGGGCGTGCGCGACCGCTGCGAGGCGGACGGCGTGCGGATGATCGCGCAGCCCTATGATCGCGAGTCGGGCGGGCTGCTCGCCGAGGTCGCGGGGCTGATCGCCACGACTCCGCTCGACGGGTTGATCCTGACCCCGCCCGCCTGCGACGACGCCGCGCTGCTCGCACTCTTGGCTGAGCGGGGGCTGCGGATCGTGCGCGTGTCGCCGGGCGGCGCGGGCGCGGGCGCGGCGGTGTTCATCGACAACCGCGCGGGCGCGGCGGCGATGGTCGCGCACCTTGCCGCGCTGGGGCACGCGCGCATCGCGTTCGTGACCGGGCATCCGAGCTACGCGGCGAGCGCGGTGCGGTGGCAGGGCTATCGCGACGGGCTCGCCAACGCGGGGCTGGCGTATGACGCGGCGCTGGTGCGCGAGGGACGGTACGACTTCGCGTCGGGTGCGAGCGCGGCGGCGGGGTTGCTGGCGCTCGCCGAGCCGCCGAGCGCGATCTTCGCCGCCAACGATGCGAGCGCGGCGGGGGTGCTGGCAGAGGCGCACCGGCGCGGGGTGGGGGTGCCGGGCGCGTTGTCGGTAGCGGGGTTCGGCGACGACGCGCTCGCCGCCTATGTCTGGCCCCCGCTCACCACCGTCCGCCAGCCGACGCGGCGGCTGGGCTATGAGGCCGCCGACCTGCTGCTGACCGAAGCCGAAGAACGGCGCGAGCTCGCCTTCGAGCTGATCGTGCGCGAGTCGACCGCGCGCGCTATCTGACCAGCCACACCGCCGCGGCGAGCGCGAGCGACAGCGACACCAGCGTCGCGCCGCCGATCACCAGCAATGGGCGCGGCCCCGCCTCGAGCAGTTGCGACAAGGGCGAGCGGATCGCGGTCGCGGTCACCGCCGCCGCGAGCAAGGCCGCCGCCGCCTTTTCCGCCGCGCTCGCGGCGACCGCGGGCACGATGCCGAGCGAGTTGACGCCCGCCAGCACGAAAAACCCGACCACGAACCACGGCACCCCGACGCGCGCGCGGTCTCCCTCGCGCGGCAGGAACAGCGCCACGATCGCCAGCACCGGCGCGAGCAGCGCGACGCGGGTCAGCTTGACGATGGCGGCGATTTCGCCCGCGCCTTTGGAATAGCTGTATCCCGCGCCCAGCGCCTGCGCGACGTCGTGGATCGCGCCGCCGGTCAAAAACCCGGCTTGCAGGTCGGAGAAGTGCAGCGCGTGCGCGAGCAGCGGATAGGTCATCATCGCGGTCGCGCTCATCGCCGAGATGCCGACCAGCACGAGCGTCAGCTGCGCCTG
>CAXTTU010000334.1:0-3571 GCA_964247225.1 uncultured Sphingomonas sp.
CCGTTGGGCGGAGGTTGGGCGGCACCCGCGCCTGCTCCGCCGCAACCTGCGGCGCCGCCAGCGGCACCCGCCGCTCCGCCCCAGACTTCGGGCGCGGAACGGTTCCTCGTCGGCGCGGGGATGACGCCCGCGCAGCTCCCGAACGCCTCGCCCGCGCTGCTGGAGCGCGCGGGGGCGTTGTTCCACCGGCTCGTCGCCGGGCTGGTGGTGATGGTGGAGGCTCGCGCGCGCGCCAAGGCGCAGCTCGGCGCGGAGAACACCGCCTTCACGCCCGAGGGCAATAACCCGCTCAAATACGCGCGCACCCCAGACGAGGCGCTGGTAATGCTGCTCGGCCCCGCGCAGCGCGGCTTCATGCCCGCCGAGCGCGCGATCGAGGACGCGTTCCGCGACCTGCAATCGCATCAGATGGCGACGCTGCGCGCGATGCAGGGCGCGCTGAAGGCGACGCTCGACCGCTTCTCTCCCGCCGCGATCCGTGCGCGCGCGGAAGGCGGCGGCGTGCTGGAGCGCATCGTCCCCGCCGCTCGCGATGCGGCGCTCTGGCAAGCCTATGAGCGCGAGTTCGGCGGCGTCGCGCAAGGCTCGGACGAGGCGTTCATGGACGTGTTCGCCAAGGAGTTCCGCGAGGCCTATAACGAGCAATCGCGCCGCGACCGCCGCTGACGAGGAGGACTCCTGCTTGGCCACTGCTCCCGATATCGCCGTGACTCTGCAGTGTCCCGCGGGTTGGTTCGACAAGACCATGCTCGTGTACAGCGCGCCGGCGGAAGCCGGACGGCCCGCGGCGAACATCGTAGTGTCGCGCGATGCGATGGGCGCTTCCGAGACGTTTCGCGAATATTGCACCCGGCAAGTGGATGCGTTCCGCGCCAATCTGCCGCAATTCCACCGCGAGGACGAGGGCCCCGGCCGTGTCCATGGGTTCGACGCATTCCAGATCCTTTTCAGCTGGCGCTCGGCCGCGGGCACGCTGCGTCAGCGCGTGTTTTTCATCTCGGCCGGGAGCGGGGTGGTGGTGACCTATACTTCAACGGCGACCGAGGCCGAGTTCGCGGAGCACGAGCCGGCGTTCCAGCAGGGGCTTGCGAACCTGCACATCGGCCCCGCCGCCGGGCGGACGCATTAGGCGCGCCGCCGATGAGTTATCAGCCTGCCGCCCGGGTCGGAGACCCGATCGCGCACACCGACGCGATGTCCGGCCTGATGAAAGGGCTGGTGATCGGGCTCGCGGCGGGCGTGCTGATCGGCGCGACCATCGCGACCGGCGGCGGGGCGCTGGTCGTGATGGCGGGCGTTGGAACCGCGATGGGCCTGACATCGGCGGGCGCGCTCGGCGGCATGTACATCGGCGAGGCTTCGACCGGCCCGGCGTGCGGCGCGTTCACGATCGGCTCGCCAAACGTGCTGATCAACGGTCGCCCGGCGACCTTCACCGGCGGCGCGTTCGCGAACTGCTCCAAGGAGTCTGGCGGCGCGATCCCGCTCGCCAGCGGCGCATCGACGGTGGTGATCAACACCGGCTTTGCGGGCCGGGTCGGCGAGACGCTCGGGTGCAGCGCCAAGTCGATTTCGCAAGCCTCGCCGAACGTGTTCATCGGCGGGGAAAGCGCGCAGGACCCGTCCGTGACGGTCTCGCCGGAGGTGCCGCTCTGGGCCGTCCGCTCGCTGGAGGTGTTGGGCGTCGCGGGAGCACTGCTGGCGCTGCCCGCGGCGATCGCCAGCGTCGGGGTAGCGGCGACGATCGGCGGCGGCGTGTTGGGCTATGCCGGTGCCAAGGGCGGCGCGGCGGGCGGCCGCGCGCTGGGCCATGCGCTGGGTCTGTCCGAGTCCGCCACCCGCGCGCTGGAAGTCGGCGGCGGCATGCTTGGCGGCGCGGTGGGCGGCGCAGCGGGGACGAAGGGGACGCAGGCGTTCAACGCCCGCTACCAAATCAAGGTGGACCCGAACGCGCTGGGCATGAACGGGGGCAACATCCAGATCGTGCCGCGCCCACAGCCCGGCGGGCAAGCACAGGAACTCGGAGAATTATTCGATCCCGCGCACCCACGTCGCGGGATAACGATCGGAGATCGCACGGTACTCGCCGATCCGGCCAATCGCGGAAAAGCTAAACTCTTTGACGGCGTAAGCGACAGTGAAGTAAAAAGTTATTTTAGCGATGTAACAGGCCAACCGCTACCGCCAGCTCGCATCATTCCGCCTTCCGCGTCAAACGGCGGGGGTGAACTCTATTATGCCCAAACGCCGCAAGGAAGCTATAATCTACGTAGTTTTTCCAGCTCAGGTGCGCAATCTGGAGCCAAGTGGACAATCGACGTACCGCGTTCCGCTACTGGAACCGGTCAGGCAGGCGAGCTCAAATTTAGGTAGTTTATGTCAAACGAACAACTCGAAAAAGTAGTAAAGGCCGAGTTTGCGGCCGCGATGTCTGAGAACGGGCCGTTCGGGCTATGGATAAATTCGCTCTGGCCTTCCCACCTTGCCGAACCGCTCTCCTTTAAGAAAGCGACTTTTCTCACGCTGCTCCAACGCCTGATCGAGGACGGCCATGTAGTGCTGTTCGTTCCCAACGGCGTACCGCGGCAGGTCCGCAGCCAAGCTGGGTTCGACGCCATCTGGGCAGTGCCGCCTGCCGAGATGATCCGCTTCATCGAGGATCATTGGCCGACCCAAGTCACCGACGACAACGACCCGGAGCTAAACACCTTCTGGTACGATCCCGCGCGCTGCCCCGGCTTGGGCTGGGTCGACCCGGAAACGGGCGAAATCGTGGCCAGCTGATTGCGGCGCGCCAGACCAGCGCACTGCTCGTGCGGCGGTTGTTGCCGAAGCGCGCTCAGTCCTTCACCTCGTCCACCGTCTTGAACCACAGCATGTCCGCGTGCCAGCCACGGTCCGCCGCCGTTGCGACCAGCTTGTCGCGCCAGTCGGGGCCACGCGCGCCGAGCGGCGGATTGATCACCGCCGCGTCGAACGGACCCTTGCCCGTCAGCAGCAACAGCCCGGACCAGCCCTGATGGTTGAGGTCGAGCAAAAGCCGGTAACGACCGCCGCCGAGCGCGGACAAGGGCCTGTCCTTGATCGAATGGGCAAGCTGCTCGGCGAACTTCGCGCGATCGGGGTAGAGCACGGTCAACGCGCCCGACGGCTCGAGCCCGATCAGCGAAAAGTCCTGCGCCGGATCGGGGGCGATGCCGATCACCGCCTCGGCGGCGACCTCGCCCGGGTAGGCCGACCCTGCCGGTTGGGTACGCATCTCGAACTTGCGTTGCGGCACGGACAGCCGTCCGGTGTCGCTGCCGCGGATCTGGCGATAGGCGTCGAGCACCGCGCAGCCGGGCTGGGTGATCGGCGCGACGTCCGCAAAGTCGAGCGTCGGGCGCTTGACGCCCTGGTCGGTCAGCGCGCGGCTGATCTCCGCCTGCGCGGCGGAGGGATCGCCCGCGACGCCGGTCAGCGCCACGTCGATGCCGCCCGGCCCGCGCCGGATCGCGCCGACGCTGAGCCAGGTGCAGCCGACCTCGACGATCACGGGCGCGCCCTTCTTGACCCAGCCCCAGCGCTTGGT